>NZ_JBXTEF010000045.1:0-31880 GCF_057495195.1 Cysteiniphilum sp.
GGCGAAATTGGTAGACGCACTGGATTTAGGTTCCAGCGGGCAACCGTGGGAGTTCGAGTCTCCCCGTCCGCACCACATAATCGTATTATAACGCCTCAAATCATCTCATTATCATCTTTAAGCCCTGAGAGCCACTTGCTAACAATGTGTGAGTGAGTCGTTACAAGCTGGCTAATAACATTAAAGCTTCCTTTTAAGCCTAAGCCACATTGATATCTAGATGCTTACCAAGCGCCGCCAAAGCCTGTTCTATTGCTTCAATCTTAGAGCGATAACGCATATTGAATAATCTATCTAGATTTGATGGCGCAACCCCTATTTTACTAGCGATGTCGGTTTTTTTAAGATTAGATGCCAGCCATTCGTTATAAAGATATACTTTGGCAGCCAGACCGACTGGTAATGTAATGTAGTCGACGCCAATATTCTGAGGTATTGGAATGGGCTTTTTATCTTCAATATAAAAATCAAAGGCAGAGACAAGCGCATCAACTGCTTGGGTTTGCAATTCTGTTAGCTTCTCAACAGTTGTCACTGCCTCGGGCACATCAGGGAACGTAACTAAGTACTCGCCGTTGCTATCTTCTTGAATATTAATATTATATTTCATCAGGTCACCTCGCATTATTTCAAATCTAGGTCTTTCTTTATTTTTTCAACCAACCCTTTACCTATTTCTTTTGCACCATGGTCAGGGAAGATGGTCTGGCGTCCATTTAAGTATACTTTGAAATGGCTGCCTTTTGCTTTTTTAAATGTCGCACCATTGTCTTTTAACCATTTTCTAAACTCACTGTATTTCATTCAATGACGCTCCGTGCTTGCTATGTCCCCAGTTTATCAAAAATGATAAAAACGTCAAGGTGAAGTTATCAAAAATGATAAAACATAGACTCAAGCGTGACACTCAGCCTTTAAGGTACTCCCAGAGGCTTGAAAGCGGGCAGGTTTGACATGCGCAAAAAGCATTTTCTCACTGCCTATAAAAATTGATTTCGTTTCGTTTTGTACAGCTATGTAAATGGGGAAAGTATTCAAAAAACGAAATACCTACCGAGGAAAGCATAATTGAATATGCGCTAAAAAAGGCGTGATTTAAGTTTCGCCATTGGCGGAGGTTAAAAACCAGTCAGGGCAGACGGTAAAACGCTTAACTTTGGTAGGCTCAATTTTGAGCTCACCTAATGTTGGTTTTAGTTGTGAGACTTACTTAACTTGAGGTGGTCATGTGAAATTTCATGCAAAGGGGTTACATTGGGCTAAGTGTATAGTAAAACGTATAGTGAAAAATTAACACATAAATTAAATGCTTATTTATCAATGGTTTTAAGATGTTCTTTTAGTCTCCCCGGCACCAAATAATCATATTATAACACCTCAAATCATCTGATTGCTTTAGGGTTAGCTAGCGATGCCCATTTAGAAATTTAGAGACACTTCCTTGATTGCCAGAGATGTCCACAAGGTCTTTTTGCTTAAGGTTATATTCTGCCATAAGAAATTGAACCAATCTGTTGGGCGTGGTCAGCTCCGAAAGCTTGGGAATACATGTTTTCATAATCAGCAATATGCTGTTCTATTATCTCCAAAATCGGTAAATATTCGTGCTGAGTGTTATCAC
This sequence comes from Cysteiniphilum sp., assembly GCF_057495195.1. Lineage (NCBI taxonomy): Bacteria > Pseudomonadati > Pseudomonadota > Gammaproteobacteria > Thiotrichales > Fastidiosibacteraceae > Cysteiniphilum > Cysteiniphilum sp. The sequence continues at coordinate 1,622 of NZ_JBXTEF010000045.1, forward strand.
CTATAAAGTCAGCCAGCTCTAGGGATAAATTTATTAGCTGATTTAGTTCAACATCATTTGTTGGTGGCTTAAACCATGGAGCAATCACACTCAATGCTTGCTGTGTTTTTTTGTTTCTAACATCGCTATATGCCTCCATTTAGTAATTTCTATGCGGTCGAAGACAGGGAACCACCGGTAATACCCGTGGGTATCTATTTTGCGACATTCAGTGTTGATCATTTGGCGAATGCTTTTTTACCGATATCCTTGCGGTGATATTCATTCTGCCAAGTAATGCTATCTACTAATTTATAGGCATGATTATAAGCTTCTTCGATATTGCGACCTAACGCAGTAGCGCAAAGTACGCGACCACCGTTGGTGACAATACTTGCCTCATCACGTTTGGTCCCAGCGTGAAAGACTTTGCTATTGGTGTCATGAATTTGATCAAGTCCAATAATGATGTCACCTGTATTATAGTGATTAGGGTAGCCACCAGCTGCCATGACCACGCCTAGGGCTGTGCCTGGATTCCAGTGAGCTTCATATTCGTCAAGCTCTTCATTTAATGCGGCAAATGCAAGTTCAACTAAATCAGACTCTAAGCGCATCATAATAGGTTGTGTTTCAGGGTCACCAAAGCGGCAATTAAACTCCAGTGTTTTAATCTCGCCATTTGGCATAATCATGAGTCCGGCATACAAGAAGCCCTTGTAGGCTTCTCCTTCATTCTTCATGCCATCAAGGACAGGCTGAATAATTTGTTGCATGACTTGTTGGTGAATTTTATCAGTGACGATAGGCGCTGGTGAATAGGCACCCATGCCACCAGTATTTGGACCTTTATCACCTTCATCGCGTGCTTTATGATCTTGTGAACTTGCCATAGCTAATGCATGTGTGCCATCACACAACACAATAAAGCTTGCCTCCTCACCATTAAGGAACTCTTCGATAACAATCTCACAACCGGCATCACCAAAGCGATTTCCCTCAAGCATGTCTTCAATCGTGCTTTCGGCTTCATCCATGCTTTGGGCAATAACAACACCCTTGCCTGCAGCTAAGCCACTAGCTTTGATAACAACAGGTAAACTCATTTCTTTAAGATACATCTTGGCTTTGTCAACTTCGGTGAAGTTTTGATAGCGCGCTGTTGGGATGTTGTACTTGGTCATAAAATCCTTGCTAAAGGCTTTAGAGGACTCCAGTTGCGCACATTGCTTTTTTGGCCCCAAGCAATTTAAACCGTGCGCTTCAAATTCATCGACAATGCCAAGGCTAAGAGGTAATTCAGGACCCACGATAGTTAACTCAATGTCATTATCTTTGGCAAAGTTTATTAAATGTGGAATATCAGTCACCGCAATGTCAACATTGCTAACCTTGGCCTCATATTCAGTGCCAGCATTGCCAGGAGCGACGTAGATATGTGTGGCATGCTTAGATTGAGCAAGTTTCCACGCCAGCGCGTGTTCGCGACCACCATTACCAATAACTAATATTTTCATGCAGGATTCCTTCGGCATTTCACTTACAGACTTTAAGTGCTTGTTAGTATACCTGCCATAAACCATATTACAATGCTTCTTGTCTTACCTTTTGACTGTAAAGTAGCGCATAATCATTTGCTGCAATTAAGATGTGCTGTACAATTGAGCAAAATTTGTGAGATGAAATAGATAAGGGATGATGTGAAGCATAATCATAATTCAAAACATAGCGTGCTTATCATGGCAGGAGGAACTGGTGGGCATATATTTCCAGCGTTAGCGGTAGCAGATGAGCTTAAGCGTCAAAATGTTGAGGTATCTTGGCTTGGCACTGAATATGGCCTAGAGACTAAACTGGTTGGTGAGCGTTACTCACTGTTTTATCTATCAGTTCGTGGTGTGCGTAAAAAAGGCATGTTAAAAAAACTGAGTTTACCCTTTAGCTTAAGTTATGCAGTTTTGCAGGCGATGCGTGTTATTCGCAAACAAAAAATTAAAGTGGTTGTTGGTTTTGGCGGTTATGCCGCAGGACCTGGTGGTCTAGCAGCGCGCCTTATGCGTGTGCCTTTAATCATTCATGAGCAAAACGCGCGTCCAGGGATGACCAATAAAACATTAGCTAAATTTGCGCGTAAAGTTTTGTGTGCTTTTCCAACCAGTGCCTTTAAAACAAAGTCAAATATTGAGGTGATTGGTAATCCGATTCGTGATGAGATTAAGGTGTTGCATGAGCAAAAGCATGATTTTTATAAGCATGTATTAAATGTTTTGGTATTAGGGGGTAGTCAAGGGGCTAAGATATTAAATGATGCAATGCCAGAATTTGTGCGTGACTTACCAAAGGATGCTTGCGTTAATCTATGGCACCAAACAGGTGAGAAAACCTATGAAGAGACCAAGGAGGTCTATGATTCGCTATCTTCTGATTATAAATGTGAGCTTAAAGTTGAGCCTTTTATTAGTGATATGGCAGCAGCTTATCAGTGGGCAGATATTGTTGTTTGTCGTGCGGGCGCTCTAACTGTTTCCGAGGTGGCTTGTGCAGGTGTGCCTGCTTTCTTTATACCTTTTGCCCAAGCGGTAGATGATCATCAATATCATAATGCGCAATTTCTAGTTCAGGCGGAGGCAGCAATTTGCATCCGTGAGCAGAATTTTAATGCGCAAAAGTTAATGGCTTTTGTGCGTGCAATGGACATGAACCGTGCCGAGCTTGAGAAAATGTCAAATCATGCAAAGGGTGTTGCCAAATTAGATGCTGTTGAAAAAGTTGTAACAGAGGTTAAAAAATATCTTGCTGTTTGATTGGCGTTAGGCATTTAGAAAAAGTACGTGACTTCAATGAGTGCAAGTAAGGTGGTTTAAATTAAGAAAATTAGTTTATGCGACAAGATGACTCAATTGAGCTTGAGCTGTTAGCGATTCTTGCCGCATTAGATGCTTTTTTACATTGGGTAAAGCCTTTTTCATAATGATTGTATCGCTTAAGTTGTGATTAGACATATAATCACGCATTTGTAGTGGTAATTTAGTCTGAACTGTTTGCTCAAAACCACTACACTCAAGGTAATTTGCACCAAACTGTGTAAATGCATATAATACATCACAATTAAACTTATCAGTAAGCGCTTCAATGTGAGCGAGTAATTTCGCTGCAATTTTTTGACTACGGTGTGCTTTGTGTGTTGTTAATGCTTTGACAATCATGGCATTGTGATAGATTTCAATGTGAGCAACACCGGCAAGCTCGTTAATTTGAGTAAAAAAGCCAAAAAAGAGCTGTCTTGGGCTAAAAAACCATTCAGCATTAAAAAAGTTTACATCAGCAAAAAGTTGTTGAACTTGTGGTTGATGTGCTTTTGTTAGTGCTTGAATCGTCATAAAGCGCTCCTTAAATGTTAGCTTTTTTGCTTTGTGGTTGTGAACTTTTGTTTTATTTCGTCAGGTAGTACTTTTAATGCGTTAGAACAACGCGTTACGGTGCTAATGCTGACCCCGAGATTCTTAGCAATTTCACGCTGAGGCTTTTCACCTAATATCATAAGCTCCGCTAAGGCGTAGCGATTAGATATTTGATTTTTTTCCTCAAGTGTGAACAAAAAATCCAATAATTTTGTCATTTCAGTTTCATCATTTGTCTGTTGTAATAATTTAACTAAGTTTTTCCAGTTGGATTCCATGATCATGCGACCAATTTTTTGTATTAGTGTAACGATACATGTGTGATTGTGATCTGTCCAGATAAAATTAGTGAAATTTAGAAATTAATCCAGTATCGCGGATTCGTATAATAAGCGCTAACAGTATTTGAATATCTTAACTAATGCATTTAGAATAATCAGCACTAAATTGTGGTATAGTGCGCTTCACTTGAGAGTGAAAGCAACTAAGCTACTCATGATCAAATTGATTAAGACTTAGAAGAAAAAGAAAACAAAAAGGTTTTGTGCATGAATATAGAGCTTGCAAAAGAGAATATGATCAAACAGCAGATACGTACTTTAGGTGTGCCCTATGGTGATTTGCTCAGTGTGATTATTGACACCCCGCGTGAGGTTTTTGTTCCTAGTAATTACAAAGAGGTCGCCTATTCAGAGGTTGAGATTCCGCTTAATCACCATCAATATGAATTGACACCACAAACCGTGACTAAAATGCTACAATTGCTGCAACCTAAAAAACATGAAAGAGTACTTGAGCTTGGCTGTGGTAGTGGTTATTTAACTGCACTTTTGGCAAAGCTTACCAAGTTGGTTGATGTGGTCGATCCACATGAAGATATGTTAAACCATGTCAAAAATGCATTAAAAACGATAGGCGTCTACAATGCTAAGTATCATGTGAGCAAAGAAAATAATGTAGATAATTTAAACCAGCTGCTGCAAGAGCATAATGTGTTTGACTTAGTGATTGTGAAAGAGATGCAAAAATCAGAGCCTACGGATTATCTAAAATATCTCGCTGCCAATGGTAGAATGTTGTACTTTCTTGAAAAAGATAGCTATGCTAAGGCTGTTTTGGTGCAAAAGAATGCAGATGGATCTTACCAGCAAATGTCAACCTTTGACGTTTATAAGCCCGTAAAGCAAAAATTGCAGGATGATACATTTCAATTTTAGGTAATAATGATAAAAGGTTAGGTAAATAGATGAAAAAAATCACCTTAATGATGAGTGGATTGCTTTTCTTGGGATATGCATCAGCAGAGCCTGTAGATTCTGCGACGAAAACACAAACAACAACTACTGCAGCGAAGTCAACTGCAGCGGATGTGGCGCAAAACCTATCAGGCATTTATCAGTTAGCGCAAAAGCAAAATGCGCAATATTTGGCGGCTGAGGCGACATTTAAGTCTACTCAAGAGGCAGTGCCTGCGGCATTAGGTGCGCTTTTGCCCAATATTACGTTAGGCTATAACGCTCAAGGCAATTACAGCTCAACTGCTGATGCATCTACAGGAGCTAAGTCAAAATACTTTACACAATCGCCAAGCTTAACGGCAACGCAAGCACTTTTTAACTGGGGCGCTTGGGGTGGTTATAATTACGCAAGTTATCAGGCAAAAGCTGATGCGATTACCTTTGTAATGGCGCAAGCAAGTTTAATTACCAATGTTGCCAGTGCTTATTTTGCAGTATTGCAAGCACAAGATAATCTAGCGTATGCACAAGCAAACCAATCATGGAACAAAGAGCTTCTAAGTCAAACACAAGAGAAATATAAGGTTGGGTTATCTGCCATTACGGATGTTCAGGCAATTAAAGCACAATATGAGCAGGCTGTAGCGGCGACAGTTCAGGCAAAGAATGATCTGGCAACATCTTATGCCGCATTAAGCCAAATTATCGGTCAACAAGTTACCTCAGTTGAAAATTTAAGTACTAAGTTTCCATTTGATAAACCCGATCCGGACAATATGGACAAATGGCTAGATATTGCCTTAAAACAAAACTATAACATCGTTCAGAATCAGTTCCTTTTAGAAGCTGCTAAGGCCGGTGTTAGTGGTTTGTGGGGTAATTTCTTGCCTGCAGCAACATTGACGGCCAAGGCATCACGAGGGTTGAATTATCAAAATACTAATTACACCTCAGGGAGTAACAGTGCATCTGTTGGTGTGGGTGTGTCTTGGAATGTGTTAAACGGTGGTAGTGATTATGCGTCATTAAAACAGCAGCAATATACTAAAGAAGCGTCAAAGTATACTTTATTAGAAGCCAAGCGTGAGACTGAGAGTCAACTAAAAACAGCTTATTTGACGGTGTTATCTGATATTGCACAAGTGGAAGCTTATAAGCAGGCAGTTATTGCGGCAGAAGCGTCTGTGAAAGCGATGAAAGCAGGTTATGAAGTTGGAACACATACAATTGTTGATCTATTGCAACAGCAACAGCAGCTTTTCCAAGCGCAGCAGCAATATGCTCAGGCGAAATACGCTTATATAAATGACTTACTAACACTTAAGAATACAGCGGGTGTAATTAGCTATAAAGATATCGATGCGATTAATAAGTGGTTAACGGCCGATAAAGTTTCGACTAAAAGCAGCAGTAAAATATGATGTTAACAGAAGGCATATTCTAAATGTCAAATAATAAAAAAGATAGCAGGCTGAGCTACATCGAAGTTCTTTTGGAGCGTATTGTTTTTGCCAGTCGTTGGATTCAAGCACCGATTTATCTTATTTTAATATTAGTTCTTTTGGCATTTGTGTATCAAATGGCAAATGAGGTCTTTCACTTATTTATGAGTATCAATGTGCTTAAGCCACACGAGTTAATCGTACTAGGATTGACGCTTTGTGATACTGTTTTGGTCGCAAATCTGATTGTTATTGTCATTATCAGTGGTTATGAGAATTTTGTCTCAAGAATTGATGTTGAGCATAAATCTGGTGAGCCAATTTGGATCAAGCGTCTATCACATACCGGAGTTAAGCTTAAAATTGCAGGCTCAATTGTGGCGATTTCATCGATTTCATTGTTAAAACAATTCCTAGATATTCCACAATTAACGAATCGTGAGTTACTGTGGTACGTTATACTGCATTTGACGTTTTTAATCTCGGCACTTATTTTGGTATTTGTTGGGTTGCTAGAGAAGAAAATTAAAGAATAGACATATGTGGTCAAGCGCTTGAATGCAAGGCTTGCCATTAAACATTACTGGATAGATGATGACAACAATTAAAAACCGCCAACAGGCAATCGTTGATGACTTTGACTTCTTTGATGATTGGAGTGATAAATACGCCTATCTTATCGGTTTAGGCAAAAGTCTTGAGCCATTCCCAGAGGATAAAAAAGATGAAGCGCATATGGTTAAAGGCTGTCAGTCGCAAGTGTGGTTTGATGCCATTTTGGATGATGGCAGGCTTACGTTTTATGCAGTTAGTGATGCGGCAATTGTTTCAGGCTTAATTGGACTGTTATTAAAAGTCTATAGCGGATCAACGCCAAAAGAAATTATATCATCAGATACTGATTTTATGAGTGAGATTGGTCTGGCAAAGCATCTAAGTCCCACGCGCAACAATGGACTGCACGCAATGATTAATTATATCTACGGTACGGCACAGAAATATGTCGATGTTAGCGCCTGAAGTTATTGTTTTTAGACCTGAACCAAAAGCTTCTTTGTTGGTTGATACACTTTGTTTTTACGAAATTTACGCGTTGGCAGTTGAGCCATTCACAATTGAATATATTCCTTTTGAAATACCAACTGATGCATATACGGATATTATTTTTACCAGTACTTATGCAGCAGAGTCATTTTTCAGCGTTGACCCTGATCAGGCAATAATTGCTCATGCGACTATTTGGGCAGTTGGTAGCGCTACAGCGTTAGCCTTACATAAGTATGGTCTTAAAGCACATTATCCTGATAAAGCCGATTCAGAGCATCTGTTAGCAATCTTGTCAGACACTAATCAGTCGATAAGTGATCGCCATTTCCTGTTGATTAAAGGTGTAGGTGGGCGTGAATTATTAACCAGTGTCCTACAACAACAAGCGGCAAGTTTTTCACTGATCGATTGCTATGAGCGAAAAGCTTGTGATAAAAAGGACTTGCTAAGGAAACTGCAGCAGATTGATTGGTATAACAGATATCCTAGAATTTTACTTTATACAAGCTTTGATGCACTCAAAGCTTCAATGCCCATTTTTGAGGTCTTCAGTGATTGGCAGCAAAAATGTACGGTTACTGTGACAAATAGGCGAATGTTAGACTGGGCTAAACGCCAAGGTTTTGTTAAATTATATCTGTTAGAGAATTTAACCCATGATCAGCTTGCAGCACAGATCATTAAGCTGAGATAAGAGGATGTGACAGCATGTCAGAAAAAAGAAGCCACGAGGATCACGACGCTGATTTAGCCGAAGCGACAGTTCATGCAAAGAAAGATAATGAAAGCTTGATCGCTGACAAATCTAAAAGCAAGGGTGAAGCGCTCAAGAAAGCCCAGAAGGAAAGTAAAATAAGTTGTTGGCGAGGCTACGTTGCTATTGTTATTGTGGTATTTGTGTTTGCGGTTTTAGGTTTGGCTGCAAGTATGTTCGCACTATATAAGCAGCAAAGCTATAACCAAACATTGCAAAAACTTGAATCAGTGGTGACAAAACCCGTTAAGACAGATAATACAGCAGCGAAGCTTCTACAAAGTAAATTAGATGCGCAGACGGTAAAACTTGATAACCAAGCTAAGATGATCGATGATCTTAAAGCAAAGCAAGCAAGTCAGCAAAGCACCGTGACTGAAGCGCTAAAAGCCAATCAGCTTAATCAAGTACAACTATCACAAAATGTCGCACAACTAAAACAAAGCTATTTGCTTCCTAGTTCAGAATTAAGCCAACAGATCCAACAAATGCATAAACAAGCTGTTGCTATCAATCTGCAGTTTGCCAAGCAAGCTTGGCAAGTTTTAGGCAGTAAAGCGCAAAGTTTATTTTTCTTAAATCAAGCAAAAACTTTATTGATGAATGTTGATGGTGCGGCGAAATGGATGCCTGCTTTGGATGCATTGATGACGCAAATTAATAATGAACCAAGCATTGATGAAAGCTTAGCTAAAATTAATAAGTTACAACAATTACTATTAAACTTACACATTCGGTCACCATTGACTTTGGTTAAAAATAATCACTCAGACAATAATGATGTCAATGACATGAATCAGGAGAATAATTGGCAGAGTGCGTTATCACATTCGTGGCAACAAATGAAATCACTTATCCAAGTTGAGAAAATCAAACCACAAGATCAATTATTATTAAGTCAACATGCACAAATGAAAGTTTTAGCAGGGCTTTATCAGCTGATTTGGCAGTTAAAACTTGCGGTGGTTAATAATAACGCACAGATGCTTTCTGAAGTGAAAGCACAGTTTAAGCAAACACTAGAGCAGTATTTTAAAGCGGATGATTCAAGCAAGAAAATGATGACTGTTTTAGCGGCAATCAAGGCGGTTAATACCGATGCGATTAATAGCGATATTGATACATTGACTCATGCAATATTAAAAGGGGACAGTCTTTCAGGTAAAGATATTCCTACAACTCAAACCAAAGGTAATCAGCCATGAAAAAAATCATCTGGTTGGTACTGATTTGTACATTAGCCGTATTGATTAGCTTATGGGTAGTTGCTAACCCTGGTGTTGTTGCATTTTTTGTCAAAGATACGTTAATCAAATTACCATTATGGCTTTTTGTGGTATTGATCGTCGCACTCTTTTGTGTGCTTGGACTGTTGTATCATCTATTAAGGCTTGTGTTGTTTAGTCCCAAACAGTGGTGGCAAGGTTTGCGTGTACGTAGGCGTGATAGATTGACTTATAAGTTGGTTGAAATGCAACGGGCATATTTATTGAGAGACCATCATCTATTGGAAAAAAAATACACGTTAGCAAAACTCAAGATGCCTGTAGTTGGCGATGGCTTGGTGATGTTGTATTGGCAGGGTTTGTTAGCACAAGGTAAATATCAGGAGCTAGAAAGTATTTTGCAAACCTCAAGTAAAGCCAACAAAAAGACATTTGTTTGGCGCTATTATCAAGCGATGGTTTTTTATAAAGTCGAGGCATTTGATGAAGCGATGCCGTTGTTACTGACATTAATCAAAGACTCACCAAATAGCATTGAAATTATTGGGGCTTTAATCAATAGCCAGTTGGCTGAAAAAAGAATTATTGACGCGAAAAACACACTGTTAAAGCATCAGCGCGTTTTATCATCATTAGCGATTGATAATGCATTTCAGCAGTTATTTAGTCATGCTATTTCCTTGAGAGATCTAAATGAAATCTGGCAGAGTGTGCCACGGACACATAAGCTGACGCTTGATGCAGAGTATGCATACTTCAATCGTTTATATAGTTTGGTGCCGAAGACCGAATTTAAAGAGCGCATGCAAAAGCGCTTACTTGCGTCATTTGATAAACCACTTATTAGCTTATATTTAGAGCTTGCAAAGGATAATGCTGCTTATGAGTTTGTGCGATCATGCTGGCTTAAACAGATAAAGCAAGATGATCAAAGCTTGAATATCTTAATCATCAGTTTTGCCTTGATTTATCAAGATGATGATTTTATTGCTGCAAACTTATCCAAAGTGCATGAAAGTGCTCTAACAGTCCCTGAGCAGTTGAAATATCTATTAGCAAAAGAGCGATTAGCCTATAAGCAATCGATGCCAAATCAAGCGCAAAAATACCGTGCGCTGCGTGATCAATTATTACTGGAGCATTTATGATATATGTTAAACGTTGGTATTTAAACAACCCACTTAGAAATTATAACTATCTTCTTATTAATGACGCTAATCATAAGGCTTTGATTATTGATCCGACGATGGCGGAGCATTATGAGCAGTTTTTAAATGAACAAAATATAGAGGCAGAAGCGATTTTACTTACGCATGATCATCGTGATCATATCGCAGCAGTAGCAGCACTAAAAGCAAAGTACAATATCCCTGTGTATGCGCATTTTGAGCATTACCGTGGGCATCAAGTTGATCATTATGTCAAAGATGGTGAGCAATTAAGCTTTAATACGGCAAATTGTCAGGTGATTACATGTCCTGGGCATATTGCCTCGCATGTTAGTTTTTATTTTCCACAACAAGAGCTTCTTTTTTGCGGGGATACGATATTCACAGCAGGTGTTGGTAATGTCAAAGATAGTACGGCAGATGTAGTGCGTTTATATCACAGTATTGAGAAACTTCGATCACTGCCTGAAACAACAAAGCTGTATCCGGCGCATGATTATTTTGAAAATAATTTGTCTTTTGCGCAATCCATTCAACCGCAAGATGATTATTATCGTCAATGGTTTAACAAGGTGCTGGATGTAGCACCTGAGGATAAACCGATTACAACACTTGCTGATGAGAATCAAATGAATATTTTCTTTAGGGCAAATGAAAGTGAGCTTCAAGCAATACTGCGCCAAACAAATGCCAATATCATCGATGCACAAACAGCCTTTTGTGAGTTAAGAGCGCGTAAAGATGTCTTCTAAAACTTTGGATAAATATCAATTAACTGATCTTTTGGAGGTCATGTCAGCGCTGCGTGATAAAGATAAGGGATGTGCATGGAGTCTGGAGCAAACGTGGCAAAGCTTAACAGAGTATACGATTGAAGAAGCCTATGAGTTAGTAGATGCAATAGAAAATCAATCAACAGATGCAGTGAAATATGAGTTGGCTGATTTATTAAACCAAGTGATTTTTTATGCGCAAATTGCTAAAGAACAATCACTATTTGATCTTGAAGATATTGTTGATGCATTAACACAAAAGTTAATTGCGCGTCATCCGGATGTTTTTGCTAGAGGTAATATCAAAGATGTTGAAGCCTTAGAGCGGCAATGGCTAGATATAAAAAGGCGTGAGCGCGGCAAATTAAACAGTGAGCTTGATGGTGTCGCCCTGAATCTTCCAGCATTAACCATTGCTAAAAAAATGCAAATAAGAGCCTCAGGTGTTGGTTTTGATTGGCAGAAAATAGAGGATGTCTTTGCTAAGCTTGAAAGTGAGGTGAGTGAGCTTAAAGAGGTGCTATTGCATGATCAAGAGAAAGCACAAGAGGAGTTGGGGGATCTACTCTTTAGCTGTGTTAATCTGGCAAGACATTTAAAAGCAGATCCTGAAGCGTTAATGCGTCAAGCAAATCAGAAATTTGCCCGACGTTTTCGCGGCGTGGAAGCGGCATTAAAAGCGCAAGATCGTAGTATGCTTAAAACGGATGCTGATGAGCTAAACAGGTTATGGGAGTTGCAGAAACAAGCTGAGTGAATTTCAGTGATTCCAATCAGTAAATTCAAACTTGATTCCATTCGATAAAAGAAATCCGCCGTAATTTCCTTTGGTAATTTATGTAATCATAATACAATAAAGCACCTATTTTACTTAAGTTTGAAAGGATCTTGTGTGTCCAATAATTTGTCTTTTTGGCATTTGGTGTTAAATGCTGACATCGTTGTGCAGTTAATTATTTTGATTTTAATCGTTGGCTCTATCTGGTCGTGGGCGATTATGATTCAGCGTTATCAGGTGTTAAAGTCTGCCAAAACCGAAGCAAGAGCTTTTGCTAAGCGCTTTTGGTCAAGTGGCAATATCAATAAAGTCTATCAAGAGTTACAACATAATAAGCACAAAAACCATGGATTATCGTATCTTTTTAGCTGCGGTTTTCGTGAATTTATGCGTTTACGTAAACAAGGAGAGTTGCATGGTGATGTTGTTCTAGAAGGTGTTGAGCGCTCGATGCGTGTGGCAATGATGCAAGAAAGCGAGAAGCTTGAGCATCAGATTTCATTGTTAGGCACGATTGGTTCAATTGCGCCTTATGTTGGTTTGTTAGGAACCGTATGGGGTATTATGGCATCGTTTACCGCCTTAGGCGGTGTTGAACAAGCGACTTTATCGATGGTGGCGCCACATATTGCTGAAGCACTGATTGCTACGGCTTTGGGGTTATTTGTGGCAATTCCTGCGGTAGTTGGTTATAACCGTTATTCACGCTTGGTCGATGGTGTTTTGCTTGAGTATGAAAACTTTCAAGATGAGTTATGTACTTTGCTTTATCGTGAAGCGTATAAATCTGAGATAAGCGAGGAAGCATAATGCGTCGAAGAAACTCGCGTCGCACCAAACGTAAGGCCATGGTTGAGATTAATGTCGTTCCATATATCGATGTGATGTTAGTGTTGTTAATCATTTTTATGATTACGGCACCGATGTTAACCCAAGGTGTCAAAGTTGATTTGCCACAAGCACAAGCCAAGAAAATTCCACCTTCTGATCAAAAACCATTGATTGTGACAGTTAATCAACAAGGGCAATATTTTATAAATCGCAACGATGAGAAAAATGCATTAACGGCAAGTCAGTTAAGTGAGTTAGTGGGCACAACTTTGGCGCAAGATAAAGATAAACAGATCTATGTGCGTGGTGATAAAAATGCAAGCTATGGTCAAGTAGTTGAAGCGATGGTATTGCTACAAAAAGCAGGTGTGGCGAGTGTTGGATTGGTTACTGATGATCCTAAAGAGTAAGCGACGTATTTATGACCAATAAGTCAAAGCAATCAAGCAAGTTTAATCAGCTAAAGGCATGTATTAAGCGGCTTTATGTAGCTGCAACGGCAACGCCTGAGCGTTTGAGCTTTTGCTATTCTATTTTGCTGCATGTGGCATTAGTGATTGGCCTAATGATCATAGCCGGTGTTTTGCAGACAAAAAAGAACACGCTTAATCTTGCAGGAGGTCGTACTGTTGTGACATTGAATAGTAAAGAGATTGTTCAGGCAACGGCAATTTCCAGTGAAAGTGTCGATCAGCAAGTGGCTCGATTTGATCAAAGGCAGCAACAACTAAAACAAGAAAAGCTTGCTAAAGAACAACAGCGTCAACAAAAGATCAAAGCGATTGAAGAGAAGATTGCAAAAGCACATGCTGCTGAGATCAAGCGTCAAGAGCAATTGAAAGCGGCGGAAATTGCCAAACAAAAAGCATTAGCAGAAGCTAAGTTAAAAGCAGAGGCAGACGCGCGTGCTAAAGAAGTGCAAAAGCAAAAAGCTTTAGCACAAGCAAAAGAAGAAAAAGCAGAAAAAGAAAAACAGGAAAAGGCGTTAAAAGCGCAACAAGAGGCTCAAAAATTAGCCCAAGCTAAGAAAGCTCAGGCAGAAAAAGAGGCAAGAGAGGCGAAAGAAGCAAAAGAAGCCGCATTGAAAGCGCAAGCTGAGAAAAAGGAAAAAGTAGCAAGAGAAGCAAAAGCGGCAAGAGAAGCAAAGGCAGCTGCAGCGCGAAAAGCCGCGTTAGATGCCTTAAGGCAATCTGCTTTAAATGATTTAAATGCGCAAAGTGCGGAGGCTCACGCACAAAGTGCAACAGAGAAAGCACTGCAAGACTACGCTAGCGCCTATAAGGCGCGGATTGAAGCGGTGTGGATAATGGATGACTGTCGCAAAATAAGTGCAGATCATTTGCCAACAGTGATGGTTACCCCAGGGAGTAACCCTACGATTTCAGTTTCTAGCGGTAGTGCGCAGTGTGATCGCTCGTTACTCTTGGCATTTAAGAATGCACAAGCGCCAAGCTTGCCACAAGATGCGCGCGCAAGAGAGCTTATTGCACAAGGTATTGATTTTAAATTTGGACAACAAGGGTGATAAATATGCGCAACATGATACGAATATATTGGCTGATTTTTTTAACATTGATAGTAACCTGCTCAGCGCAGGCGCGTTTGACCATTAATATTACTCAAGGTGTGTCTCAACAAATCCCTGTGGCAGTGATGCCATTTAATGGACAAATGATTAAAAATAGTCAGCTGCCAGATGGCATTGCAGCGGTTATTGCTGATGACCTTCGCAATTCTGGACGTATTGAATCACAAACATCAGGTTTCCCGCAACAGATTGATAATGTACAGCAGATCAATTGGTCGAAATGGTCGGCAGATTATGTGCTTATAGGGCAGATTGATAAAAACAATGGGCGTTATAATATCACCTATGAGTTAGCCAGTAAGCTTAGCGGAAAGGTATTAAGTGCGCGTAAATTTACTAATCTTCAAGAAGGTCAATTGCGACTATTAGCGCATACCATTAGTAATTATATTTATGAGGCGATTACCGGTAGCAAAGGCTACTTTACCTCAAAATTAGCTTATGTTGATGTTGAGAATCCTTATAATGCAAAAAGGGCTGTTTATCAGCTTGTGGTGTCTGACTATGATGGCTTTAATCCACATGTATTGTTGCGTCAAACTAAAGAGCCGATTATGTCACCGACATGGTCGAAAGATGGTAAATATCTTGCCTATGTGAGCTATCACAAGGGTGGTATGGCAATTTATACGGTTGGTGTGTATAGCGGTGAGCGTAAGAAAGTTGCGAATTATCAAGGGATCAATAGCTCGCCCGCATTTTCACCGAATGGCACAACTTTGGCAATGGCACTATCTCAAGGTTACTCTGAGAATACCAATATTTACTTGATGAATTTAAATAATGATAAGTTGTATAAGAAATTGACGTTAAACGGTATTAATACCGCGCCAACTTTCTCGTCATCGGGTAAAGAGATTGCTTTTGTCTCAAATCGTGGCGGTAATCCACAGATTTATACGACAGCTATTGATAGCAAATATCCATCCTCAGAACGCTTAACATATGGCACAAAACAGGCATTTGATCCGCAGTATACGCCAAATGGTCAAAGTATTGTGTTTATGTATCAAAAGAACAGTGGCTCAGGTACACAGATTGCTAAAGTAGATTTAAGAGATAAGAAGATTACGGTGTTAACGCATGGCTCAATGGATTCATCACCGAGTGTATCACCAGATGGCAATATGGTTATCTATGCACAAGGTCAGCCTTCAGGAGGTGCGAATCTGGCGATGGTGTCGATTGACGGCAAGGTTCAAATTAGCTTACCATCTAACACACAAGGCGCCATTCAATCACCGGCATGGTCACCGGCTGTTTAAAGGTGCGATTCATAAAAGACCAATCAAATTAAGAAATAACGAAAAGCTTAAGGAAATACAATGAAATTAAAAATTAAAAAGTCCACTTCACTGGCAGCAGCAGGCATTTTGTCAGTATTATTGATTGCAGGATGTGCTTCACAGCGTCAGGCGCCTATTGAAGGTATTGGTCCTGAGGGCAGTGCGGGCATGTCAGCGCATGGTAGTGGTGTGGAGACGAATGCTTTAGGGCAATCAGGTAGTTTAGATAGCCAAAGCATTGCTGATTTACAAAGCCAAATTGCCAATATCGGACAATATACGCCAGCACAACAACAAGCAATGATTGCCGCGTTAAATAGTATGAGCTCATGCAAAACAGTTTACTTTGCGTTTGATAGCACAACCTTGACCAATGATGCTAAAACATGTCTAAATCAAGTGGCGAGTTATCTATTGAAATATAATCAGCCACTGCGCTTGGCAGGACATACTGACCCAAGAGGCAGTGAGAAATATAACCTAAACCTTGGTCAACGTCGTGCGGATAGCGTGCGTCAATATTTATTGCAACAAGGTGTTAATGGCAGTCAGTTATGTACCGTAAGCTATGGCAAATCGCAACCTGTGGCAGCGCCTTCACAGTTCTATGGTGAGATGACAAAAGCCAAAGCACAGCAGCATGCCTATTACTTGGATCGACGTGCGGAGCTTGACTTTGGGCAAACTTGTGGTTAATGCATATGTTTCTTAGATTTAAGAAAACCAAAACTCTTGGTATGAGCATATTGGCAATTAGCCTATTGCCTAGTGTCAACTTTGCGAGTGTTGAATCAGATATCCAAGCATTACAATTGCAAACAACTAAGCTGAATAATCAAGTGCAATATTTGATTAATCAACAAGCCAATGCAAAGAATCAAAATTTTAGTCAGACGTTAGATGACTTGCGCGGCAAGATTGAAGTCAATAGTTATAAAATAAGCCAACTAAATGATGTGGTCTCAACGAAGCTTGCAGCGTTTGAAAAAGAGCTTGAAAGCTTAAAGGCTGAAGTGAATAAACCATCGCCCAAAGAGCTTAAGTTGCAACAAGATAATGCAGCCTTTGATAAGGCAAACAAGGCGCTATTAGACAAGAACTATAAAGATGCAGAAGGTTTGTTTAAAAAGTATCTTAAAGCATATTATAATGGGGAGCACTACTCAGAATCGTTGTATCTACTTGGTCAAATATATCTTATTAATGGTGATATTAATGATGCTTATACACAGTTCAAAACAATTGTGACTCGTTATCCAAGAAGCATTAAAATCGCTGATGCGACTTATGCCTTGGCATTATTGGAATTAAGTAAAGGTAACACGAAGACTGCCAAAACCTATTTACAACGTGTTGTTGACAAATACACGCATGCGGATGTGGCAGGCAAAGCAAAAGCACAGCTTGCTAAATTAAAGTAAGCATAGTACTTCCCCATTCATTACAAGCGCTATAACAAATTCATTATACGGCTATACTAAACCAATATTTCATTTTTTTCTGATTAATTTGTAACCTCTTGTTCGTGGTCAGTGATGACCTTTATTTAATCAAATACATAACAGAGGTATACAATGAAAAAGAGTATTTTAAGTCTATTAATCGGTTCAAGTTTATTAGTTGCAACAGCGAATGCAGCTGTTAGTGATAAGGTCATTGCAGGATACTTGGATGCGACTGCAACTGGCTCTGCGCTAGAAGTTGATATGAAAGAGGCAGCAAGTGATGGTTACAATATGCTAATCGTGGGCTTTGGCAGTATCGCGGGCACTCAAGTTGATTTTTATAATCAAAGTACACAAGAGGTCAGCGAGCAGCAAGTAGCTAAAGCAAAAGCGCAAGGCATGAAGACACTAGTGTCAATTGGTGGACAGGTTAATACCTTTAATCCAGGTGATTTATCAAGTACAGAAGTCAAAGAGCTTGCGCAGAATATTGTTGATTTTGCGCATAAATATGGTTTTGATGGGATCGATTTTGATATCGAAGTGCATATTGATGAATATGCATTAAAAGATCTTTTAAGTAATATTCACGATATTGATAGCAATATTTTGTTAACGGCAGCACCGCAAATTAATAATGGACGTATTGTAACGGCAGAAAATAATGAAGATTATAAGGCATCAATTGATGCAGGGTTATTTGATTATTTATTTTTGCAAGAATATAACACTCCCCCGCAAAATGAAAGCAACTATATTTCATCAACTTATCCAGATATTAAAAGACAAGTTTCTGAGAAAACCAAAATAGTCATTGGTCAGCCAACAGCAGCAGTAGCAGCAGGGATGGCTACGATTTATCACCCAACGCCAGAGGTCACATTAGATACACAAGATGTTATCGAAATCATGTTGCCAGAGCTTCAAAAAATCAATACAGACAGTCAATATGGCGGTGTGATGGGATGGTCCTTAAATGTTGATTATGCGGCACACTTATACTCAGATCCTGATCATATCCCTGGTAGCTATGCCTATGGTTTAAAAGCGTGTGTTATGGATGGGCAATGTGATAAAGCGCCAAATCCAAAGCCTGCAGCACCTAACTTCACTTTGGAGACAACAAATACTGATACAACCGAAGCGCCGATGGGGGTGATTTTAGATATCCATGATGTCAATGGTAATCATTTTACGAGTGATTATTTAGCACCAAATTCAAGTAAGGAATACAACGCAAAATCAAACCCTTCAGCCTCTGCGATTGAAGGAAAAAGTGGGTTGATTGTCGAGTGGTCAACTTGGGAAGGCGGTCCATCTGGTCAGTGTAATGGTAGCTTTGATTTAACTCAAAATATGCATGTGATGGTGAATCCAACGTACGGCAGCTGTGAGTTTCAAGCGTTAGCGTAAATATTATTTCTCATTATGGTTGGCAAATCCAGCTACTTGAATATCAAACAACAGTAACTCAACTGAATTGAAATTAAGGAAGGACATCATTATGAAAAGCATTGCTTACTCAAATAAGACGAAATTATTATCAACAACTATTATAGCATTACTTCTAGGTGCTTGTGGTGGTGGCGGCAGTCCGGCACCTATTGATGTTGATGATAGTACAGTGAGTACACGATTATCGGTCACACAAAGTGATGATGTTGTATATGCGGATTATGGTCAAAGCAGTGCGATTACTTATGATGTCAGTGTAATGCCTGAGAAGCAGGCACAATTACGCATCGGTAGTGCTGCAGATTCACCAATTATTCCCGTTTCTATTGAGGGTGTTAAAGCACCATTTCATTTAGTTGAAAACACCTGTAGTCAAGGCGTGCCAGTATCTGGTTCTTGCCAATTTAAAGTGGGATTTACACCAACGAAAAAAGAAGACTATTTGAAAACTGCACAATTTAATATCAAAGCAAATGATAATCAAGTGACTGAAGCCTTATTGGGTGTACAAAAAAGTGTGACAGCAGATAATGCCTATCCTATATATGTCAACTTAGATAAAAGTGCGCTGTGGGATAAGCAGTTTGCAAATACCTCACCCATTGCAGAATCCATTAATATTCATACAGATAAAGCATTAACAGCAGAGCTATCTTATGCCAATAGCCAATTAGGAGGTGTTAATTTCACGGATGAGGCGATGACGTGCTCTGATAACAGTGACTGCGCACTTCAGTTGTTTTACAAGGCAGAAGATTTAGCACCTAAAGTGGATCAGACAAAAACAACGACAGGTGATATCCAGTTACAACTTAACTATCAAGGCGTGCCATTGTCATATGATCTACATCAAAAAATGACTCAAGCTTATGGTAAGTATTCTATTGTTAATCCATTGACTGATATTGGGTTTAGCAATGGTTATTTGTCAGACTTAGAAACAAAATATATCTATACCTATGATCATGTTATATTCTCAGGCACTGCTAATGCGCTCTTGGCAAGTGTTGATGGTGGCAAAACATGGCAGAGTGTTGCAGCTTTAGGCTTAAGTGATTCGCACTATATCAAAAGTATCTCAGCAAGTGATGGTATGATAGCAATAGGCTTTAATAATGATGGCCTTGTAACGGCAAAATTTGATCCTATTACAGCGACAGTGAGCCCAAACTATCAATTTTATAGCACAAAACAAATACGCAATTTACCCAGTGATACGATTAATGCGCTTGCGATGACAAATAATCATATATTTATTGGCACAGCACAAGGCTTGGCACGCGGTATGATTGATCACTCTACTGGCAAAGTCTCACAAGTCATCAACCTAAGCACTCCAGAGAATGCAGTTGTTGATGCCAACAACATTAAACAAATTGAACTGATTAATGACAGGATTTTTATTGTCAGTGCGAAAGAAGGTTTACTGTCATATGCTTATGATGTAAATACAGGTGAGCTGTCAGATAAGAAAAGCTATGAGCAGACTGTGGCAACGAAACGAATCAATCAATTTGCTGTTAAAAATGGCAAGCTTTTAATTGCAACGGCAGATCAAGGCATTGTAATTGGTAATACCAATAAAGCAGGTGATATTGATCAGGTAACACATACCAATGTGGGCAATACCTCTGAGCTTGTTAGTGATAATATTGTCTCGATTGCTGTCAATAACGATAATGTGTTCTTCGCTCAAAAATTTAAAGGTATCACCGTTGCAAGCTTAGATGAAAAGGATAATCTGCTTGAGCGTATCATGTCGCATCAAAGCATAGGTGCGCAGCTGCCAAGCATTGATATAACTCGACTTGCTGCAGTAGATGATAAGGTTGTGATTGCCACAAAAGAGGGGCTTGCCATTGATACTTATAATGTTGCCACTGGGGAGCTTGTGCCTGTGCATGATTATATCTCAGCACAATTGCCTAAAAATATTAAAGCGGTAACATTCTCTGAGGATAAAGACCAAGTATTGGTTGCAAGTAAAAAACAGTTAACCTTAGCAAAATATGATCAAAATACAGGGCAAATGTCAAAAGCACAAAACTATGATCTCTTCAACGATCTAAATAGCTATGATAATAGCAGTGTTGCCGCTATTGCCAACAAGGTTTTTGTTGGACGGATGAATACAGAAAATAGTTATATTTTGGCAGTAGCAACGTATGATGAGGGTGGTCATATCAGCGATATAGAGCAGTATAGTTTAAATGATGTTGTTGCTCAATTTAATCCAGATTCAACCAACAAATACCATTCTATCTATAGCCTTGCAGCCCAGAGCAATCATTTATTTGTTGCAACAGATAGTGGCATTGTTGTTTTAGCATTTGATGCTCAGATGAAACATATTGAATCAGTGCAAACTTATACAACATCGACTGAAGTAAAACTACCTACTAATCACATTGATCAACTCAAGATTGTAAATAATAAAATCTTTATTACAAGTCATTATGGTCTTGCTATTGGTGATGTTAACTCTTACACAGCTAAGCTTAGTGAGCTTAAAATATTTGATACTGCTTCAACAGCAGGGCTGCCGACAAACACTATTTTTGATGTGGCAGTAGCTAATAAAGTGATTGCCATGGGGACTATGCGTGGCGTTGCGGTGGCAGATTTCAATCCCGAGCGTAATGAAATATCAAATGTCCAAACATATACTGATGAGTTACCAAGTAACGTGGTTCACACTCTTGATTTTGATCATGATCATTTATTTATCGGAACAAGTAATGGCTTGATGCATGCAACTTATGCTAATGATAGCAAGTTATTGACAGACTTTGTTACCTATGACAAAGACAATAATAATACTTTAACAAATGATTCAATTAACATCCTCACTGCACAATTCGGAAAGTTATTAATTGGTACAGATGGGTTGTTGTATATGCAAAGTTATTCATAACATAACACTTTTGTTATAAGCCTATCCGATTTCACTATTTCATTATTCAAGCAGATTTAAATAACATCTGCATGTTTTTCAATCAAATAAAATATTAAGGAAACATAAGATGAAAAATTATGGTATTAAAAAGTTAAAGCATAAGCATATCGCTCTACTGTTTGCCATGGCACTAGCAGGCTGTGGCGGCGGAGGTAGTGATGCTATTGCTGAAAATACTGCGTCAACACCAAGCATTACGCCCGTAATTGATCTTAAAGATGGTCCTGAGCAGTCTTATATCAGTGACTCTGCTGCGATTATATCAGTGACATTGCGTGCGGCAGATGCAAAGCAGTTATCAATGATAGGAGCGGCTTCCTCTGATCAAGCGCTACAAGTATTTGGCAAAGAAATTATTAATCAAAGCGCTAATGAATCTAACATCGTGTTTAAAGAATTAATCGATGATAATAGTTGTATTGCGAATAAGTCACTTAATGCAGGTGAGAGTTGTACTGATCGCTGGGAGGCAAGCACTAACCAAAAAGAAGATGCTTTTGAGGGCAAAATTGTTTACAAAACAAACTTAGGTAATTATGAAGCGCCTGTCAAAATAGAGTTCAAATCAGCAGAGGATCCTGAGCAAGTAGACCAAGGCAACTATAGCATTAGCAATATCACGCCAATGGGTACAGGGTTAACAAGTACTATAACGCTTGCAAATAGCACAAAAGAGTCAGTTAATAATCCTCAGATTATATTTCCAGACGTGATTAAAGATCATATAAACAATATAAATAGTTTGACTGAAGTTCAAAGTGGGAAATCAGAAACTGTTTCTTTTGAGATAGATGATACACCTGAGGCATTAGTTGCCTTAAAACAATGGCAAATTGATCTTGATGCGAATAAGTCTGAAGCCTTGATTCAGTATAAAAGTGCGACATTTCCACTTAAAATATATGAGCTAAAACCGGTTATCTATACAAAGAGTATTGAATTTGCTACGCCAAGAGTTGAAGATTTTATTGAGGTAGATGATAAATATGAAGCAAGCTTTTCAATACTTAATATTAGTGGCAGTGATGTTGAATCGATTGATTGGCTTATATCTCCAAGTAACAGTAATATTGAGATTGACGATAGCAATTGTGCGTTTCCACTGACGCATAATCAAAGCTGTCATGTGACTGTGAAGATCGATCCTAGTATTGCCAATAACAGTGGAGCGTTGCAAGCATTTAATATCACTCCACAAGTCGCAAATATCGCAAATCGAGATGATAACAGTGTGGCATTACAAATAGGTAATCTAGCGGCTGTATCAATGGTCAATGGCAGCACATTAATAGAAAACTATCAAAATCAGATTGAATTAACAAACTCATCACTGCTCCATTGGTTGCCTTCAACTAATTTAGCAGATTATGCCATTATTGATGAACAAGGTGTGGATGTCAGTGAGCGCTTTGAGATCTCTGGAGGGATTAAAACCCCTTCATGCTTATCTACGAATGTTATCAAAAAAAGTGAAAGTTGTTATTTAACTGTAAAACCTACAGCTGATGAAACAGGTCAAAATTTCTATCTACAGCTTAAAAATAGCAATGTTAATCAAGACAAAGTTCAACTGCCAAGCTTTACACAAGATGGTATTCAAGAGGAGACAAGTTTACATCCAAGTGATGTCGTTCAGGGCAAAGACTTAGTACTATATTTCACAATAGCTCCGCCTGTTGCAAAAACATATAATGGCTTTGAATTAGCAGGCTTAAGCGAAATTATTGATGATAATACTATTATTCAACATTGTAGTATTGGCAATAGCATTGATGCTGAAAACCCTTGCTATTTGAAGCTTGCCGTTCCAGCCAGTCAAATTCAAGGTGGTGTTTTTTCTCCTGAATTAATTATTAAGTGGCAAGATGATACGCAAACGAAAGTGAGTGTTAACCCAATTAATGTTGTTGATGTTAATGATGAAACAGCTGATAAAAGTGGGCTAGCAAATCTTGATCAGTTAAATCAGCAAATGAATTACTTAGATATTAATGATGATGGCTTACACTTATATCTTAAGAATACGACAGGAAAAGTATTATCTGGTCTTAGAGTTAACGTTATAGCCTCTTGGTTGGAAGCTTTAATTGATACATCTGAGCTTTCGCAGCCAAAGGTTATGGCTGTTGATGAAGCTTTAATCATTAACTTACCAATCAAAGCAGATAAAGAGAAGTCTGAGTTATATACAGAGCTTCAGACGCATCTAAGTGATTTGTTAAGAAATGAAATTGATGGGAATATCGTTGAAATAATAGCGGATCATGCGCTCAACAGTTATCTTCCTACAACTCAAGTAGATATTTTCCCCTATATGCAAAATGAAGATACTGTGCAAAGCTTTAATGAGGAAATTATCTTTCACAAACCCGGCAAACAAGCAATCATCGTGACTAATCCAACGCAGCATGCTTTTAGTGTTTCATTTGATGACTTTTACCTACCAAATGGTGTGACTTACGTCACTGAAGGCGCTTATGAGGCTTATGCTAATTGCACTGATGGTGCGAGCTTAGCTGCTGGTATGTCCTGTGCCTTGGTGTTTGATGCAAGCGTTAGCGCTAATGAAAATGCGTTGGTAGATAACAAGTTTGAAATTACGCTAACGCCTGAGGATGCTGAAATTCCAGCAACGAAGCTAACAGCTTATTTTCAAATAAAATATGTTAATGATGTTGTATTGATGCCTAGTGATACTGCAATTACGATTCCTTTACAAGGTGTAAGAAAATATGATTTAAAACTTAAAAATAACGAGCCATCTATGCAATGGGTTCCTGCAAAAAATGTTGAGGATTATGTGTTAATACATGAAAATGGCACTGATGGTATGCGTATTGTTGAGCCAGTATTAACACCTTCGTGCTTAACTGGGTCACCCATTGCAAGTAGTGATTATTGTTACATTGGGTTGGAAGTAGCTGATAATGCGCAAGTAGCGCCAGACTATCAGCTGAGCTTAAATAAAGGTGATGGGAATTTAGCAAAAGATAATCTTGACGTTGGCATTATTCCAATTGCTGAGCAAGGTAGAGCTGTTTTAAGTTTGCAACAAAATCAGAAGACGATTACGAGCATATATGCAGGTGAGTCCTTTGAAGTGGTTGTAGCACCTGAAGAGGGTTGGCAGGATAAAGTATCGCAAGATCAAACTTTTACCGTCTCAATAAATGATGCTCAAATTACTTTTCCCAATGGCAATCAATGTGTTTTATCTATTGATGATCCAAATGCACCATGTCGTATTTTGGCTTCAACGCCGGTTGATTTGGCGAGTAACTTTTACCAGATAGATGTATCATCTGATAATGAAATCGTCTTAAGTGCACAACAAATCACATTTTTCACAGCAATAAAGCCAAAGGCAAAAAATCTATCTACAGGCGCTTATTACGCGTGTTCTCTTGATAGTTCAATGCCTTATTGTTGGGGTAATAATAACACTGGTCAGCTAGGTACTGATTTAGTAACAAAAAGCTCGATACCTGTAGCAGTTAGCCAAGGAGAAATTCCTGAGGGTGTTGAGCTCAAAGAGATTGCAGCTGATAGCAATAAAGCTTGCGTTTTAAGCGCTGAAGGTAAAGCTTATTGCTGGGGTAGTAACTATAAAGGGAATTTAGGTAATGGGACAACAACTAATAGTCCTACACCAGTAGCAGTATCTCAAGGTGAGATTCCAGTAGATGTTAATCTAGTCAAGATTTCAGATAGCTGTGCTTTGGGAGATAATGCTAAGGTTTACTGTTGGGGAGATAATACATATGGAGGCTTAGGTACAGATATGGTGTCTGGTTATTCAACAACACCTGCTGCGATCGCACAGGGAGATATTCCTGATGGTGTAGGAGTAATTGAACTGTCGAGTCATTGTATTTTGACTGATAATGCAAAAGCGTATTGTTGGGGGAGAAATAATGAAGGTCAGTTAGGTGATGGTACAAAAGTTGATAGCTTCAGACCTGCTGAGGTAAAACAAGGTGAAATTCCGCTTGGTACCTATTTATCAGCGATTGATGGTACTGGTTATCATAAGTGTGGTATCGCAACCAATGGCAAAGCGTATTGTTGGGGTAAAAATTATCGCGGGCAATTGGGGAATAATACGCAGGTTGATAGCTTAACACCAGTTGAAGTAAGTCAAGGAGCTATACCTGATGGCGTTCAATTAACTGATATCTCTGTGGGATATGAGCATGCTTGTGTATTAGGTAATGATAGTAAAGCCTACTGTTGGGGAGCTGGATACCATGGTCGCCTTGGAGATGGGGCGACCAGTATTAGATCAGTACCAGTAGCAGTAAGTCAAGGAGAGATCCCTACTGATGTTAAACTAACGAGTATATCTGTGGGCGCTTCTGAGAGCTGTGCTTTAGGTGATGATGGTAATAAATATTGTTGGGGATATAACTACTATGGTCAACTTGGCAATGGTACAGAAATAAATAGCAGCGTTCCTGTCAAAGTGCTACCTGCTGCTAATTAATGGTGTGACTATATGTTAGGTTATAGACAATTAATTGGCTTATCTAGTTTATTGCCATTGATATTATTATCAAGCTGCTGCAAGCAGACTTTAGTTAGTCAAATCACAGGTAAGAACTTGGAACCTATGAAAGCGCTGAATAAGCAAGCGCACGCGCAACCAATATTACATAACGTTAAAGTAACGGCTTTGTTTAATGTGCCTGATGTTCCTCGCCA
Source organism: Cysteiniphilum sp. (assembly GCF_057495195.1). Taxonomy (NCBI): domain Bacteria; kingdom Pseudomonadati; phylum Pseudomonadota; class Gammaproteobacteria; order Thiotrichales; family Fastidiosibacteraceae; genus Cysteiniphilum; species Cysteiniphilum sp. The sequence goes on from NZ_JBXTEF010000045.1 coordinate 27,691, forward strand.
AGCATTAGGCTCTATTGAGTTTGTTGGTGAGAAATACTCTGCTCGGGTTTCACTACGGACATTAATTCGTGAAGAAGGGGTGAAGCTTAAACCAGATTATTATCATATCAAGGGACACTTGATTACTGATGAAGGCATTGTTTATTTGCTTCATTGGGGGCAAAGCATTGATTTAAAGCAAAAAGTAAAGCGCGTATATAATATTATTTACAGTTTAAGTAATTAAATGATCATGGTAATTGCTTATTAGGTTTTTTGGGCTAGGCTTACATCAAAGGAATTGATGTGGTAATTGCTCATGAATAACCTATCAAAAATGATACACAGGAGTTTGTAATGTCAAATAAAGTACATAAATTTGGATTGTTCGCCCTCATGCTGCTTCCAATGTTAGGGGGCGGCACAGTACCCACCATCGAGAACCCAAGCAATTCGTTTAAGAAAGATTACAATAAAGAATTAGTGAAGTCCTTAGCATCATCAGTTGGTTTTAGTGGTAAATTTTCTGTTGCATTATGGGGAAGTGATGAAGATATACAAACATCACATGTTGCTAATCGTTTTCATGCGTTTAATGTCTCAAATGATGCGGGTAAAACCGTAAGAACGTTTGTTGCGGTAGGCTATACCGATGGTGTATTTAATTTAGTGGAGGTGGATAATGATGAAGCGGACCTAAAAACAGGTAAAGAGAATGACTATTTCTTGCTGCCGAAATTAAAGTCTCCAGAGAATAATGCATATTGCTATGGTAAAACGGTTGAAGATTTACTGAGTTTAAATAGTGATGATTTAATGAGCTATAAATCAAAATGTCAACTTTCTACTTATATTGAAATGAAGTTATTTTCTTTACTCAATATGAACGCTAACACAATGGCTTCAAATCCGCCTGTTGCAGTAACAGCATTAAGTTATATTCCAGACTTATCAAGCACAGTTAACCCAACGCTTGAAGCATATAGTGGCAAAGGCTTAATTTTAGTTGGTTTTGGCAGTGAATCATTTACACATTGGGATTTGAATATTGATTTATTTAATCTAAGCAAAAGTATTAGTAACAATATGAGTTCTTATGGAGGCGCTGTTGTTAAATTAAGTTTTGATCTTAATATGATAGATCAAGGTGCTATTGATTTACCATCTCATACGATCATCGAGCTAGATCAAAAACACAATGATGGCGCTTTTGCAGTAACGAATATTTTCCCTAACATTGTTATAGATAATGACATTATAGTAAATACAGCGGCACTTATTCAAAGAACGAAATTAACAACTTTTTCTCAATATGGTTTGGGAATGAAGCTTGTCGTGAGTGATGATCAAGCAGCACCGGTTCCAACGACAACACCAGATACGTTGGAGAGTTTAATAGGTATTAAAAATAATGATGAGATCGAGCAAGAAATATATGGCTATGAGCCATTTGGCGAGGCTATTCCAGGTGAAATTACGATCAAGGATAATGGGGGTGACTATCCTAGCGTATATGCTCTTTATGACTTAGGTTTGTTTCTAGGCTACCCAGATGGGCAAGTAAGTAAGATAACACTTGAAACGACAGGTTATGGAATGGATGCCGAGCCAATCCTTAGAAATGGTGGAGCATTTCAAACCGAAGGTGAGGTGCCTATTTCATATATTACTTATAATAATGCCACGCAGGATCTATTAATTGCTTCAGACAGTAACTCAGATGAGATTTATGCATTTCATTATTTGTCTGATAATAAAAGTCAAAGAGCGAATGAGAAGCTTAGTGTTAAGTTGCGTGAGGCCCTTGGAATAGCTAGCTCTAGTGACTTGCCTTTATTAGTCTCAAGTGCATCTGTGAATGATGCTACGTATGTTTTATTTGATGATGCGAGTGTTGTAAAACTTAGCTTTAATAATGAAACAGCAGCTTATGAGATTATAAAAATAGCAAATACAGGATCTACATTAGAGCTCAAAGATGTGCAAGAAATTGCAGTATCTGAAGCACAAGATTATCTGGCGCTAGTCAACTTGGAGACGAACTCAAAGGGTGAGCCATTATCTTATCGTATGTTGTTGCATCACCTTAATAATAACACGTTAGCGCCAGGCCCTGAGGAAGTGTTCAAAGGTTTTAAACATATGGTATCAAATGTTACCTTTAGTAAAGATGAACTTGGTAAAGACTCCTTAAGCTTCACATTAGCAAAACAAGGGTTTATTCAACCAAATGATTATCAAGAGATCTTAGGTGGTGTAACCTATGGTGCGCTTTATAATTATGATATTCAGGCACAAAAATTAATAAATCCATCAACCAATGTCCTATGTTATGTTGAAGCAGAGCATTATAGGGATAGCTCTGAAAATGCGAAACTGTCAAGGGTGCAACAAGGGTTTTGCTATGTTCCATCAACAGATTATCCTGAGAAATAAGGAGTGTGAGATGAAAAGGTTATGGATTATTTTGAGTTTGTTAGGCTACTCACTACAAAGTTATGCAGTGGATAGTAATAAAGTAACTTTGTATTATATGTCAACAGATGCGGGAGAGGTTCGGAGTATAGATTATCAACCTTTGCCGGCAGGAAACTTTGTCTCGCCTGATGTGGATAGTAATGACAATATTAAAGTCTCTTATGATACTGTATCTAGAAAGTTCAAGACCGAGGGGGAGCGTAAGGGATTGGAAATAGACTTTCAGGTTGATCGTGATGGTGTTGAAAAAGATGGTGGCGATTATATGGTGGCTGCATTTTTAAAAAGAGTTAAGAGTGCACGTGTCGGTGGCAATTATGATATTTCTTTTACGAAGGTTAATTTTATTTTTTCAGGACAACTATCAATCAATAACTCACCCATTAAAGGTGAGATCCACTTTATGCAAACAGAGATGAGCGATAAAAATGAGTGGCATCTAGGTTTCAACGAAGGAGTCTATGGAGGAGATGATCTAGATAAGGGCGTAGAAGTATGCACTAAAGATGGCAATCATTATCATATTAAGCATTTACCAGATGATGATAATGATCATGAATTTAGAGTATATGTGACAGCAGATGCAGATAAAAAGGATTGTTAATTAAACAAGGTGGTAATAGATGAATATTAATGATCTGCAACTACTTCAAACTTTACTTGAGTTAAAAAATGTTTCTCAAACAGCTGAGCTTATGCATATTGCCCAACCTGCTGTAACAGTTAAGCTTGGTAAGCTGCGAGATCACTTCAAAGATGAATTACTCGTACGCAAAGGCAATACCATGGTTCTAACAGAAAAAGCGCATGCGTTAATAGAGCCACTGACACAAATAAATAGAGATTTAAATAGCCTTGTTGCTCACTCCAATGTATTTGACCCGCATGATGCGCATTCTTTTTCATTGATTTTGCACGAATTTGCTTCTGACTTGATGCTTGAGCAGTTGGTTGCAACACTTTTGTCTTATAATAAAGATCATATCATTTGTATTGAAAGTGTTTCTAATTTTTATGATGATATCCAAAATAAAGATCTTAATAATGCCGATTTAATTATCAGTGATGAGGTTGTTGCCGCTGATAATTATCATGTTGAATCTTTGTTTAAAGATGAGCTGGTGCTCATTTATGATAGTTACTTCAAAGCGCCACCTAAAGCACTCAGCTTAGATGAATATTTATCCTTACCACATTTGATTTTTAGTAAAGATGAGCAAAAAACAAATATTGCAAAATACTTAGGTGTTGAAGATACTCGAAATATTAAGGCGAGAATCAACAGCATCCGTACAGCAACGAGTTTGTTAAAAAATCAATATGTGATTACAGGAGCTAAGCAGTTTGCAAAGTTATATAAGTTAAATTATGTAGAATTACCATTTCAAGTGAAAGATAAAGGGCTAAATATGTATGTGCCAACGCGCATTAGGCATACAGCTAAGAGCAAGTGGTTAAGAGCTCTGTGTGGTCGTATTGTCCAAGGCTTGCTGCATTAATGGCTTAGCTAGATATGGATATATACCCTTTCTAAAATACTGTATTTAAGATCTGAAGTACAGTCCATACCATAACCCCTGTTAATACATAAAAGACGCTAAAGGCAAATAGTTGGCTGCGTTTGAACTCATTGAGTAATTTATCGATACAAATGCCAATAATGTGAATCAAGGTTTAAATTATGCACAGTATTTTTGTGCCAGCAACTCAAATGCTGCACATAGCCTTCCAAA
>NZ_JBXTEF010000046.1:0-31492 GCF_057495195.1 Cysteiniphilum sp.
CACACAGGTGGTCTTTTGTCAACATTAATGTTAAGATGATGCCAGAAACTACAATACCAGGTAAATTGATATGGCAACAGCAATTAAAATCATAGCGCAACATTACGAACTTGATACAGGTGAAATTTTAGAGGAGAATGTACTGAGCACAGATAAAGTTGTTGCCCCAAGTGAACTAAAAGAGCTAGGTTATTTACATTTAGAACAAATAGAGCTGATATCAAAATGCCAAGAATTTAAAATAAGTCAGCAAATTAAATTGATAAATAATACAACAACATGTCCAAAATGTGAAAATAAAGTTACTCAAAAAGGTAATTACACATCGAAATTTCATGGTTATTTTAGTGATCATTCTGTCACAATAAAGCGTATTTACTGCACTTGCGGATGTAAACTTCCTTACACTGTAGAGGGTATTTTTGGAAACACTACACACCCTGATTTGTTAAAAAGGCAGGCTGAATTAGCATCTGAAAGTAGCTATGAAAAAGCCTCTAAAGAATTAAATAATGACGTTGGAAGAGAGCGCAGTGTAAACAACAGGACTAATATCAATCGCGTTGCTATTAAAGTTTCAGAAGTTATAGAAAGCATTAAAACTACAAGAGCAGAAATTCCAGATGCAGGAGTGGATGAATTGGTCATGCATGTAGATGGAGGTCACCTTAAAAAAAGAGGAGAAGGCAGGTCATTTGAAGCTATGGCAGCGGCAGTATATGATCCAAGTAACATTTTTTATATCGATAAGCATCATAATGCAATAGACAGTAAACACATTGTTGCTTCATCAAAAGATGATCAACATGAATCGATTAAGAACCAACTGAGAAACGCCTGTTTAAATGAAGGGATGGGTAAAAATACTGAGGTTATTTGTCTTGCTGATGGTGCGGATAACTGTTGGTCAATTGCAGAATCAATAGCGACGGATTGCCGATCAATAACACTGATTTTAGACTGGTTTCATATTGGTAAAAAATTTAAAAATATCCAATCTGCTGTCTCAGATGATCTAAAAGACTTATATGACGAGGCTAAATGGAGTTTATGGCATGGTAATGTCGACAAATCTCTCAGTAAAATTGCAGATATAAAAAATAAAACTGAGGATGATTCATCCGTGAAGAAATTAGATAAACTTGAAACATACATCCATAATAATAAAGATCGTATTGTCAATTACGATGATAGAAAAGAAAAGGGATTGGTCTATGCAAGTAGTTATGCTGAGAGCACAATTAATCGCTTAATTAATACTCGACAGAAGAAGAATCAACAAATGAGTTGGACTCGAGAGGGGGCTCACCATATTTTACAAATTAGAGCCTCTATCTTAAGTGATACTTGGAATCAAGATTGGGAAGGTATTGAAAAGCAAATCTACTTAAAAACAGCATAGCAGACTGTCTATGTGTTGCTTTCTATTTCATAAATAGACGAAGTCAAAATCATAAATCCTGATTTTAAGTTAGTTCGAAGCTTATCACCTAAAATATCACTCTTAGTTTCAAATAAATAAGGTAATAAAATAGAAGAATCAATTAGAGGCAATCTAGTCATTAGCAACCACCTTTGAGATCACTTTATCTATTGCATGATGCCTATATTTATTCTCAAGTGTCTGGTCGTTACCATTATTATTATATTTTCTAATCTCAACTTCTGGATGACCTCGATGATTAATAACAATATCTTGCTCAAGCGCTAACTTAAGATATTTAAGGGGATGTCTTGAAAATTCTCTCTTACCAATATTTAAACTCATAATATACAAACGTTTGAACATATAACTGTTAATACATTCAAACATTTATAAAAATGGCTGTCAAGTTTTGACAAATAATTTTTTATTATGTCTATTGGCAATAGTAAAAAACAGGTATAAAAATCACAACTCAAGCTCTAAAAATAGAATTAAGATGCCTATGGTTATTCTTAAGCACTAGATATTTCAATTTCCCTATTGATTTCCAGCGGATACGGTGTAGTATTGTCACGGTAGAGTTAAAAATATATTTGATGTCAAAATGAAATCATAAATAAGGAATGAATCATGGATCAAAACATAGTATCTGTATTTAAATCAGTAATATACAACGCAGTAAAACATTACCTATCTGACAAGAAGAAACAGACATCATTAGATGAAAATATTCCAACAACACTAAGAATAAGCAAAGAAACTAAGTTATTTTATGAGTGCTTAGCACAACAGGAATCCTCTTCTCTAAATAGTGTTTTGACCAAAACCTTAGAGGGGATTAAAGAGGCGGCTATCCATGATTATGGAGCTAACTATACAGATATAAATGAAATATTTGATAAGCAAATAAGCAGTTTTCTGAAAGTGTTAAAAACATGCAAGATTCATGAAAATGATATACCTGTAATTCTAGAGTGGTTGACAGATAGAAAAGTAACAAGAAGAGATATCCTTGATAAAAAATTTCTGATTGATGTCTTTGATAAAGAGGTACAGCTAAAGTTCTGTAAAATTTTTGGATTTTCTTATCGGTGGTTATCTAACAATAGTTATGACGTGAATTATATCTACAATAATGGACAATACCCCTTTGATTGGTATAAGTCATCTACTGAGTCAATGATGGGCTTAATCAAAGATATTTACACCGATGATACAGTGACCCAAATAACTATAAATTTTTTAACAGATAATCAAAATATTGAAAATGTTATACTAAAAGCTTCTGAAGTAGAGACACATATCTACCCTGTTATTATTATTGAACGAGATATAAAAGGCGTAAAGTTTACAAATTATCGATTATGTAAAAAACAAGATATTGGCTACTTTCGATGCCATGCGTACTTTATTGCCCTATTAAAATTAATTCATATGCTTGATGAAAACAGAATATTAGATCAAACTAACTTTATACCCATTTCAAAAGAACAAATGGATTCACTAACATCTAATAGAGTGAGTATTTATGAATTATATGAAATAGCACAACATAAAAAATGTTGCAGTATAGATGACTTAAATGTTGATCATATTAAGCAACCGTCATCATTTAAGAAAAGTGATGATATAAAACTTACTAATGAAGCAAGATTTCATCATGTGCTTGATATCAGCTTTATTGAAAATTTAAAAAGCCAAATTACTATGGCAAATATTAGAAAAGAAGATAATGCCCCTAATGTTGACTTTTTACGTCTTGATTCTTCTGCTATTCAGACGATTTCCACAGAAACTGGTGGTGTGCTTAATAGCTATGTAAAGATAAAAAATTATTATAATTTATTTGTTAGTGAGCTCTTTCCGTTATATGAAAAATCAGAAATAAAAATCAATAAAATATATACTGAATCTGATGAAATCAATATCGTAGATTTAGATGCTATAATTGATAAATACAACTCTTTACCAAAATTTAATACCACATTTGGCTAATGCAGCTAAGAAAACTTACAACTATGACATTTCACCCAAAAAAACGGAACTTTTCTTTTTATCCTCATCACCACCGACTAAATAAACAGAATGCTTTGCCCTTGTCATTGCAACATATAAAAGTCGCCTATCTCCTTCCTCATCAACAACGGTGTTTTTGTCACTAACGACAGGCATTGCCCCATCATGCAAATCAGGTAAGATAACATGATCCCACTCTAATCCTTTGGATCGATGCATGGTGGTAATTGTCACACATTTGGCTCGCTCTTCCTTAGTTTGATTTTTATAGCTGGTATGCAAGCCATCAATATAACTTAGAAATGCATCGATTGATGGGTGTGTGTCTTTAACATGATCTGCCAAATCAATCAGCCCATCAACTAACATTAACTTATACTCAGCATCTTTATCCCTTAAACTTGTCCGCTGAATGCTGTATTTGATGTTTAATTCTCTGCAGGTATAAAGTAATCGTAAGGCTCTATAAGCACTAGATTTATCAGCATTTAACCCTAAGCAAACATCCCAAATTTCTTCACGCGCATCAATGGCATCACATTGCGCTTTGAGCTGCTTATCATCAATTTTTAGGCTTGTACGTATTTGGCGCTTAATTTCAGGAAAAATCTGATAACTGTCAGGATTGTCTGTAAGACGATTAATCAATTGTACCTTATAATCACGATCCAGATATAACGATGGCATTGACATCATCTGTGAAATCAATGATTTACGTGCCTCTTTATCCATTTGGTAAAATGCTTTAGCACTACTGGCAAGACGCAAGTATCCCAGTAAGCTTTTAATAGTTAAAGTTTCCAGTACACATTGCCCATCCGTTGTCATTACCTGATAAGGGATATTGTGTTTTAAAAAATTAAGTTCCGTTTCAAACCAATGTGCCCTCTCTCTTCCCAAAATAGCAACTTGACTATAGTTATTGCTATCACTCAAATCTTTAGCCAAAACGTGCGGCTGGTAATGCTCATAGTTTATGATATTGACTTTAGTATCCGGTGTTCCTTGTGCTGAAAAACACTCGAACTCAAATCGTGACGGATTGTGCGCGATTAAACGATTTGATGCATCAGAAAGCGTTTGCCCAAAACGAAAAGTTTGCGATAAGTTATAAACCACAGGCTTATACTTATTGGGAAAATCTTTGAGCATAATATTAGGATCTGAACCACGCCAAGCATAAATAGATTGATTGACATCACCAACAACTAAAATCTTAGTTTGCTCATTCACAAAAACATTAATAATCTCCATCTGACAGGCATTAATGTCCTGAAACTCATCGACAATAACATATTGAAATCGACTGTTTAAAACATCATAAAGCAAATCAGGCGATGACTTCACTGCCGTCACAGTGTCATATGCCCAGTCACTTGAAAACCTTAGTTTTCGTTTATGTCTTAGTGCTTCATAGGCAGTAAATAACTCAATTTCTTTGCATTTTTCCATGCCCTGGTAGTGAGGTATGTCATCATGCCTTGCTTTGATCCAATCAATCACCTCTTTCAAGTAATCAACGTTGGCAGGCGTTGCATTAACATCACATGCTTTAAGCGCATCACGGCATAACGCATTTTGAATACGATCATCACCAAACAATAGCGTATATTCTTCAATGGCATTACTGGATTGCAGCAAGGTGATGGTTTTATATGACAAAGAGGATAGTGTGCGTATCTCTGCTAAGCGATCTTTATCAAAAGGCGTATCGCTATCTTTCAATTTCTTGATTAATCTTTCCTGAAAATCATCCCTTGCCGTACGGTTAAACATGAGCACCATAACTTTTTTAGGATCAATGCCAGATTTTGCAAGCTTCTCAATAAACCCAACCATCACTGTTGTTTTTCCACTACCGGCAACCGCATTGATCAGCGCATTGCCTTCATCATGGGCAATAATTTTTTGTTGTTCTTCTGTATAAGGCATTACCATGAGTCCTCATTGTTATTTTGATCTTTGGTATTTTTATCATCTGAAATATCGCTACTAGCACCTTGTTGGCTATCACCATCATGATCGTCAACCTCTCCGGCATTACTCTCTTCTTGCACTTTAACGTCCTGCTCACGACGCTTAAGTGCACTTTCACGCAAATCATCCAACTCACTTTGGTCAGATTCCGCCGTCACCATTTTGAATATTTTTGGCGTAATTGATTTTTGAAGTGGTAAACACTCATCGCGATCTGCTGCTATCTCAAATGGAATATACTTTTTAAACTGTGGGTTTTTAAAGTAATAGTCTTTTTTCAACTTCAAGCCATGACGACCAGAGATCGATACAAAGCCATACTTTTCATCAAGATTCATTAAGTCATCGGGTGTGACCAATGGCTTTTTATGATAGTTCTCACTGACATTAGTGCTGAAACGCTCACCACTATGCTGTTTTGTGCGATATTTTTCCGTTGTTTGCCCAAATAACTCTGATAGATACTTAGCATCATCAATATCTGACTGGGTATAAATCAACTTAGTTTTAACATTAAAGAAAGCTTTTAAATCTTTATCTGTATAATGCTCTGAAGCCTGATCTTTGTACTGGAAATAAATTGCCGTACGAACACGATATTTACGCAATATCGTCAAATTTTTACGAATCTGGTTTACCCGATTCATATTACCAAATTCATCCATATTAAATAGCACTGGATATGGCTCGGTTTCCTTGTTTGGCTCTTTGTCCGTCATGCATTTACTGGCTTCTTCCCAAAACATCGTAATCAATGGTGCTAAGCGCTCCGTATGACCATCTGGAATCCCAACAAATATATCCATCTTTTTGCGTCTTAAATCACGTAAATCAAAGTCACTATACTCGGTGGCTGCTCGCACAATAGGATCTAAATAAAGCCCTAGATAAGATTCAAAATTAAACTTAACCCCTGAGCGTGTTTCGGTTGCTGAAATGGATAGATAGGCGCTGGCATTAACTTTGAATTGCGCATCTGCCTTATCATTATCAACAACCTCACGTGTAAGCCACTTATCAAAATCATGACGACAACAAATCTCAGCCAATTGACCCAATGTGCAGTAACCAGTGGTACTAATCTGATGTGCTGCTAACGACTCTAATACCCTTCTTGCCATCTTAGGCCATGATTTCTCATAGCCCCCTTTAGATTCAGGGATGATCATATTCATAATACGCTGAAGCTCTCCATAGCGTCTTTCAAAATCCAAGTCACAAGCATGGTGGAAAACATTAAAGCGGTGCGTCCTTAATTGTGTTGGTGCAAATAAATAAACGTCTGATTTTTTAATTTCTCTTAGGTAATAAACGCATTTACGATAAAGCTCCATTGACATATCATTACTGATCGATGTCCCCTGCCACATCATTAAATTAGGAATCGCAAATGAAGTCGACTTTCCCCCGCCTGGAGGCGCTAAAATTAAAAGCGACTCAAAGCCTTGAGAATAAATATTCATCCCCAATGTTTTGCCTAATAATAGTGACTCATTGCGCTTAAACAACATGCCCCAGCGCAGCAAGTCAAATAGGTTTGCCCATCTTGCTCGACCATGAATCTTTTTACTCTTAGTCATCCATTTAGACATCCCACCAATCACTGCAATAATACCAAAAGCAAAGCCCAATCCATAACTGCCATAAAACCAACCCAAATTACTAGCAAAATGGTTTTGCGCATACAGACTAAAGAAGCGGATGGGTGATAGTGAAAAAGAAATATCAACCAGCAAATATAAAACAACAGCTGCAAAAACCTGACCAATATAAAATGCCAGCGCAATCAATAATAAAAGCCGGTGAAGCACATGCTGACCAACAAGACCCATCACTAAAAAAACACCCCATAAAATACTAAGCACAGCAAAAAACAGTACCATTGAATGACCATCTTCAAATAAGGAAAGATTAAACGCCCATGAATGTGGGAAGCTTATATAATCAACGCCCATAATCTGACTTGAAACCAAGCTAATCAATTCATTCAAAAGCCCCAATCCAAAAATAACGGCAATGACAATAGCAATGGCTTTTAAATGATTTATATGGCTTCTCTTGTGCGTCAGATCGTTACTATCTGCCACTAATTGCCCAGCTGTCTGATTGCTTTTAGTTTCTTCTATCAATATCCGTAGATTAAGTGCATGCTTTCTTGCAGCAAAGACAACAAGCGCAATACACAGATATTTAAACCATTCGTAAGATAACCATGTCAACATATTGCTAACACTAAACATGTCCGCCAATACAAGACTCATAAGACCCAGCACAAAATCAACAACCAATGCCATGATTAAAAAGCGCCAAATAAGCACATAAAATCGTAAGGCTTTTTGTTGTGATCTCAAATTATCTTGGGTTAGTAAACGCCAACTAATGAAAAATAAAACCACAACCAAAACCCCTGCAAGGCTTTGCGTGATGCGATTAATTTCAAAGGGGTGACTAACAACCCCGTATCGAAATAAAATAACAGATAAAGATTGGTAGACAATCATCATAATCGCAAAAGGAATATATAAAGCCCTAAATACTGTTGCTAAATGATTATCGTCTTTATTGATATGAACAGTTGCTGTCATCACACTCCCCTAGCATATACTTACATTAATTGATTTAGTAATACCTATGCGTTTGCTTGCGCCTGGTTATTGTCTTCACCTTCTACATCTTTTTGAAGTGAATCTTTATTCTTTGATGTTATAGCATCATCTTTTATTGCCTCTTGTGTGCTCGCATCAGCCTCATCATCGATTTTTGCAGACTTGGTACTTATAAAGTTTTGCGCCACAAAGTAATAAAGCGCTGTGAAAATAAGCCCCAGTATCACCATGCCCAGAAAAGCACTCAACCCAGCACTTAACAAAACGGCAACTAACATCGCAATAACCAGTGGTGATTTATATAACAACTTAACCTGCTCCAGCGTTAAATTTATAATTGATTTAATATCCATGACTAACTCCTCATTTTTTCTACTTTCTACTTTTTTCTATTTTCATATGTAATTACACTTGCTGAAATGCCATCAACCCATCACTAAAAAACTAAAAAGGGGTTTCATTGGACTCCTCAAATTGAGCGGCAAAATCTTCATAACCTGCCATTGAAAGATCCGTTGTGCCTGCTTGTTTAACTGGTTTCATGCCTTTAGGCTGCTCACTGACTGCCTCAGCATGCTCTTGTGATGAACTGCCCCCATCTATAGCAGAAGCATGATTTTGATTAGCACCACCCAGCATCTGCATATCGGTTGCAATAATTTCTGTTGTGTAGTGCTCAACACTTTGATTATCCTGCCATTTCCGTGTTCTTAACTTGCCTTCTACAAACAGTAAATCGCCCTTTTTAACAAACTTATTTAAGGTCGCAGCTTTTGAGCCAAATAAGCTCACACGATGCCATTCTACCTGATCAACGAATTGACCCGTTTGTCCGTCTTTATAACCATCGTTAGTTGCAATACTAATATTGGCAACAGCCATCCCTGATGGCATCGCCCTAAGCTCAGGATCTTTGCCTAAACGCCCAACAATTTGTACTCTATTCACTGTACCTTTAGCCATTATAATTTCTCCTTTTACCTTTTATTTTTAACCATTGATTAAACGTCTTCATCACTAAGCTCAGGCTTGATCACTTCTTTTGAAAAATGATTATCATGAAAAATATAACTCTGCCCTGCTTTGATGATTTTCATGCCCTCTTGTGCTAATGTCAGTTGCTTGCCATCAAACACATAGACTTGCTTAGGATCAATAAAACGATAAACCACTTCACCGGTGTTTAACGGTGCCTGATAAGGCACATACATCCCTGATTTGATCTGATAAAGTTTTTGATCCACTAAAACTAAATCATTGTCTTTGAGTGATGATTGAGCAACATCATCACTGCAGAGTAATGACTGCAACTCTTTGGCTTCTGCTTTAGAATAATCACGATTTAATACACTCAAATCTGATCTTTGACATAATGCTTGATAATCACTTCTTGCCTTAATCATTGCCTCATACGTGTTTTGAATCCCTTGATTAGGATAGTAGGTAAACATCGACGTATTTTGCTCACACATAGTCAACATATCTTGAGCAACAATAGGCTTGGCTAAATTGCGATAACATTGCGCAATAAAACCATCTTTCTTTAATCCATTGCCACCTTGATCATAAATGGCTGCAATGGCAAGATAAGCTTTTTGCGGATAACCATATTGTGCGGCACTTAACCAGTCTTTAATTGCCTTTTTGGGGTTATCATCATTGAGGCTTGCCAGTCGCATATAGGCTAAGCCTGAATGGGTTTGCGCTAATTGCTGATAAATAGCAATCGCCTCATCTTTACCTTTTTGTGTGTTTAATGCCATTGCTGCTTCTGCCTGATCAAATTGCTCTGCAATATCACGATCATTCGCATCAGATCCAGCAAAAGCCACACTTGTGCTAACCATGAATATTAAAGAACTAATGGCACTCATACATAAACTGGCTTTGAATATCTGTTTCACTGGTAACTCCTTATGCTAACTTTATTCAGCTATTGTTTGGCGGCTTTCATGCGACAAAAATAAGTGCTTATCACTTTGCCAATTAGTAAGCACGCCAACACAATCAAGGCACTCAATACAATGGCTGGCACAAACCATGACAAACTGATTTTTAGCAGCCAATTAAATAGCCATAAACCAAAAAACAACCCAATAAATAAAGAGATCACTAAAATCACACTGCGACACAAACCGGCTTGCTTAAATGCTTGACGCAACCCCCTAAAATAAGAGCCATATACCTGCCCCTGAATGTCTGATAACTCCTTGAATTCCTTACGATGACGCTTAAACATATTCAATCCTCTTTTTTTACTTTTTATTTTTCTACTTCAATACCCAAACAGGTTCTAAAACAGCAACAAGGCTGTCATAAGGTAACCCACCAAAATAACGGCTGTCCCATGAATACTTCCAATCATCAAATCCATAAACCCAAAAACCATCATTGTGAAATGTACCAAAAGTAACATAGCGCTTGATCGGTTTGCCTGAAAAACTCTGCTTTTGAATGGGTGCAGGGTAACGTTTAAATGCTTTATTCTCGCCATACTTATCTTTTTCATAAACAAAGATCATGTCATTGTTTGCTAGATAAACTTCATCTTGCGGTAAGGCAATTAACTTTTTAACTAAAGGCTCTGATCCATTGGCACAACTTCCCCCTGAAATATAACCTTTTTTCATGCCCTCTTTAGCTAAATAATCCGGTAAACATACCTCAACATAATCACCTATTTTAATTGCTGATTTACTGCTTTCTTGATAAATACCAACCGGCATTGACCCTGTAATATTTACTCGCCAGCCACACAAATAAAATGCCAGTACCACCGCACCTGCAATCACAAAAAAGGAAAAAACCACCTTACAAAAAAGCTTCAATCCTTTTTTATTCAATCTCCCTTTTTTGCTCTTTTCACTTATCTTGCTTTTTTTGCTTTTTTTGTTGGTTTTGCTTGTTTCATTAGCCTGGTTTAATTTAGTTTCTTTATTTTCCCACTTCATTATAACGCACCCTCATGGTCTACATTTTCTATTGATAACGATTGATGGCTGGATGACGTTGAAGCCGTATGCTTTTGCTGTTGTTTGATGGCATTACATTGATTTTGCTGCAACAGTAACAGTCTTAATATTCTGCCATTTGCTGCAAGCTGTTGATTAAGCTGAATTAATGACTGGCACTGCCCTTGATAACCAAGGGATGCATTTTGATGATTGCCCTGCATATAGCCATATTTATATGCCAACAAGTCTTTTTGCTGGCATGACAGGTTTTCAATATGCTCTGCTTGCTGCTGCAAATCATGTATGCGCTTTTGATAAAAGGTAATCTCGGTATGATAGTTACAAACAGAAGTAGAAGAATCAGAAGAATCAGAAGAAGCAGAAACAGCAGTGGCAAAGCTTAGCCGTAACGTAAATAAAAGCCCGAATAAACACAATATCAACACGCCCCAGTAAGCGTCATAAACAATCGTATTAAGTAAGTTTGACGTTTTCATCACACAAAACCTTACTTACCTAAAGGATACGGTGATGGCAACACCATATCTCTGGTTAATAGCACATTAAAATTATTTCCTGGTCGAATCTTTAATGTCGGCTGAATGTTCATGTCTTTCTTAACACGCTCCATTGCCGTTTGCGTCACATTCTGACCAATAGAACTATAAATAATTTGTGAAGTCGTTGGTCCCGAATTAGAAGAGCCACCATTATCTGGCTGTGTTAACTGCCCTGCTGCACCAAATAAACTGAACATCAATACAGAACTCCAAATACGCCAGTTATGATTATCTACCAAATCCTTAATACCGGTATAACCCAATAAATCAGCTCCTGGCATACCATCCAGATCATAGCTGGTACCATTTGGAAATACTAAACGTGTCCACGCCATTAAAACGCGCTCTTGCCCATAGGTCACTTGCGCATCATAGGTGCCGATAATTCTAGTGCCCTGTGGGATCAATAGATAATTGCCCGTTACACTGTCAAACACATTTTGTCTAACTTGCGCAATGATTTCACCGGGCAGGTCTGAATTAATACCCGTAATAAACGTGGCTGGAATAATGCTACCGGCATACATCGTATAAGGCGATCTAGGATGCTGAAGCTCACTGTCAATTTTAGTAGGCTTCTTACCTGAGCTTGCCTGTAAAAATGCAGCTTTCCCTGCTTGACCATTTTGCATCGCATACTCATTAGATGAAGCAATTAAGCTATCTCTCGCCTTTGCCTGATCTGCTAAAATCTGTGACATCTTATCACTGCCATCTACTAGAATATTAGACGAAGCATCTTCTTTCGTTATGGGAGCTGCTTTTTCCTCATAAACAATAATCTGTGATTTTAAAATCTGATCCATGCGCTGGCGTCTTGCATCATCATCGCTAGCTGCAGCTGAGCTATTACTATGATCTGACTCAAGTGATTCACTTCCTTGACTTTGATCCGTCAGTGACTGATCGTCATTAACAACACGATCTGAACCATCTTCACCATAAATATGTTGCCCTGGCTTTAATTTGTTAAGCTTACCATCCGCACCCACAACATAAGGCACACCATCTTTCCAAACAACCGTACCGGGCTTTAACTCACCTTCATAAAGATGTAACTTGCCATCTTTACCAATGCGATAATATTTACCATCCTTGTAAACTAAATCTCCGGGTTTGGCACCTTGCGAAGCCAATGGTACCCACTTGCCATTCTTCCATACATACGGTTTGCCATTAATGCTGTGCAAGTCGCCATTTTTAACGGCATGAAGCTTGCCATCAGCACCAACCATATATGCCTTGCCGTCTTTCCAGACAATTTGCCCTGGCTGTAACTTACCATTATAAGGGTGTAATTTCCCATCAGCGCCAACTTCATAGAGTTTGCCGTCTTTCTCAACCAGATCACCAACCTGTGGTTGACTGCCAACTGCATGCAGTTGGCCATCAGCACCGACCACATATGCCTTGCCATCTTTCCAAACAACCTGACCGGGCTGCAATTTACCCTTATACTCATGCCATTTACCATCAGCACCTAATTGGTAGTATTTACCATCTTTTTCCATCAAGTCACCAACTTGTGGCTTATCACCAATGGCATGAAGTTTACCGTCTGCACCCATAACATAAGGCTTGCCATCCTTCCAAACAATTTTGCCTGGCGGAATGTTTCCCGTGTAAGGATGAAGCTTGCCATCAGCTCCCATAACATAAAACTTGCCATCTTTTTCAACTAAATCCCCAACCTGTGGACCACTTACCCCTTGGATCCCCTGTGACTCTTCTGCAGTCAGTGGCACTAACTTGCCATTTAAATAGCGGTACAACTTACCGTCTCTAGAAACAATATCCCCATTTTTAAGCGGAATGTTGCCGCCTGCTTCAGTTCGAATAACTAACTGATCACCTTGACGATAAACCGCCTTATTTACCCCATCAATAATTGCAGTCATACCACCATTAGGTAAAATCGGGCGATCGGTATTGCTGTTTTGTAAAATCTGACGCGCTGCAAAGTCGGAAGTAGGCTTATCAACGGTACTTTGATTCGTGTTGTCATTCGAGCTATAAGAAAACGTCATCCACACAATCGTGATTAAAATAAATGCCACAACAAGATAAAACGTCGCTATTGCCCGTTTTGACAGTTGTGTTCCTTTAGGTATAGGCATCGCTAAATCTCCTTAAGATTCTAAGTTCAATGATTAAGCAAAGTTGTGATTAATCACGTCAACTTCATCTTTATAACCGCCCGCCCCTGAAATCAGTGCAAACTTATAAAAGATGCCATCAACAATAAAATACGGATGCTTATAGCGGTAATTCACCATCGCCTGCTCTCCATTTTTGTAAATGTAAAGCACTGGTAAATCAGAACGATCTGCGATTGATGGCATTTCAATAAATGTCTTATCACCATCATCAAATACACGTGTTGGTCGCCATGCTGGAGAATCACCCTCAATTGAATAATTGAAATTGATCTTATTAAGATTGATCACTGATTTGCCGCTATAACTGGCAACGGTATTTTGATTGGCTTGGGCTGTCTTAGCATTTTTAAGCACTGCCGCTTCTTGCTCATTTTCCACCATATCCTGCGGATACCACCAGCTAACCTTCTCTGAAACATAGCTTTTTAAATTGGTTAAATCCTTGGGTGAAACCAATGTGATATTGTAAATACGGCGATCTGTTGCAATGGTCATGTCTGTACCAAAACCACTGCCCACAGGTTTAACCTGCACTACGTAATGTAAATTTTTACCTGTACCATAAAAGGTTTTGGCATACTTCCAACGCTGTGAATCCCCCAGTGAAATCCCTGTAATTGCTTCACCTTTTTGCAAGGTAAACTGACATAACTGCATTGGGAAGCAATAGACAATCGGTGTATCTGTCATGCCATAAGGGTATTTAACAAAGCCATTGCCTTGAATAATCTTTGCCTGCCCAGTCTGTACATAATCTTTAAATGCCTTTGCCACCGCTGGTGATTGATAAGGACTCAATAAAGAAATATTAGGATCATTTGGCATGCTTGGTGGTGTAACCAATTGCCCATGAGCGGCAGGTGCTTCACGGTTCGCTTGAATATAATCGTTTGCTGTAAATTGATATTGCGGTTTGGGATCCTTATCAAAACTGGCACACCCGCCCATCATCAGAGTTGATGTTAAAAACACACTTAAAATTGATCTTTTAATGACCTTTTGGCTTTTTTGAGGCAAAAAGAACTCACTCATAGTAAAACTCCCGTTTTTAATGATTAAATTTTATACTGATATATGTAAATGTTTTCTGTTAAACTTTTTTACTTTTCTAAACGCTTATCTAATCCATCACGAATCGTTTAAGTTTTTTGACCACGAAAAGTTGGTAATGTAAAAGCCCATCGGGTTGTACATCACAACATGTGCAACATCATTGGGATCTAAATTCCAATAGTAAGTGAAAACCCCCGTATATTTTTGCTTAGATAAAATCGTCCCGCTTTTTGGATCTCGTGCAATTTCAGTCCATACCACCTGCGTGGTGTTGGATTGATTAACATTAGGGTTAAAGGAATCCCATTGAATACTAACTTCTTGTGTACTCGATAACTGATAAGGATTGTTGCTATCAATATAATCTTTTAAAGTTTTTGATGCCGCACCCTGTGTTAACGCATAGGCTTCATTGACCATATAGGTTTGATATTTCTGATCCGTCACCACACTACGTGCGCTTTTAATAAATTGCTCGATAAAGTAAAGCGCCATACCCGGTTTTATACTATTTGGATCAATAGATTGCGCCTGTTCAAACCCTAAAATTTGCCCGTAGGCATTTTGTTTAACAAGCACTGTATCAATCTTAGATTGACTCCCTAAGCTAAAATTCATCATTGATGAGATAAATAAACCACCAATCAAGCACATAATGGTAATCCATAGCTTTTTCTCACGTGATTGCTGCGAGTTATAAATACGCTCAACCGCTATTTGCCCTAAAAGTAACTGGTCTCCGCTTTCAGCATAATTCTCAAGCTTTTGAAGGTTTGCCTGATACTCAGCCTCTTTTTTCTCTTTCTCTTCTTTAACTGCTTTAACTTTGTCCTTTGCTTTTACCGAGGCCGTTTTAAAACTCCCAGCTATTTGCTGCCATGCCTTATTCAATGACTCTTTTGGTGCTTTTGCCCCCTCTACTGATCTATCAGAACCTGAATAACTCACCTTGTTATTTTTATTATTTTTATTGTTTTTACTGTGATCGTCTGTACTCATAAAGACTCCCCTACTTGTGATAGTATAAATACCTTTTTATTACTAATGCCTGCACTGTTATTTGCCAGTGTGATCGCATTTTCTAGTTGTACGTGGTCAACGACTGTCATCAAATGCACAATAGTTACTGCTTTAAACTGCATATCACTTAATGCCTGATATAGCGGATGGTTGTGATCAAAATGGGCTTGTGCTGCCACCTCATTTACTGGTTTATTAGCCACTGGCACATTGGTCTGATTAATTGGATTGCCCTGACTAACTTGTGCTTGTTGCTGCTTATCTTGGTCAACTGATTTGGTCTCATCATCGTCCGTAAACTCAGCTAAAAGCAACTCAATATCTTTTATCGTTTGCTTTGTTTTAAGCACTTTTAAAAACTGCTTATTTGCCTTGTCATCTTTGGTATAGGGTAATAGCTTTTGGTCATATGCATGGTGTAGATAAGCCTTAGCATCTTTTGAAAACTTTCTATATTTAAGCCAGTTAACTAAAACACGCGCTAAAGTCATATAGAGAAGAAATAAAGCAAGAATATAAAACCACATATTGGGATCTACTGCTTCACCAAACCAGCTCACTGGTAAATCTGGTGCAAACTGTGCTCTTGATAATGCCATCCCTTGCACTAATACTGTAATGCTTAAAATAACAAAATAATCTCTCGCTGCTGAAGCCTTACCATCAGCAAAGGCTGTAAGTGGGTAAATTAAAATAAGCATTGCAGCAATAGCCCCAGCAATAACTTTTAAAATTATAAACGGGAAAAACATTGAAACAACTAAAGCGACAATAATCCAACATAAAGCATGAATATCATCAAATATACGGCGTGTACCAAAAAACTTACGGAAAGGATAGCTCGTCACATAAGCCAAAAGATGCACAATATTAATGGATGACCAAAAGTTACTGCGATCAATCATTTTAATGTCCTTCTGCGATTCCCCTTCAAACAAGTTGATATTTGGAATGGAGTAGCCACGAAATGTGCTCATGAAAAATTCATAAAAAAGCACAATAAAAAATAAGCTAAAAAACAAGACGATCAACCAGCCATACCACGGCAAGCCAATATACCAGTGAATAAATAAGCTTGATTCTGTTGTAATAAATCCAAATAACTGTTGTAACTCATGCATGACTTTTATCCTTATAACGCGATGTTAGTGAGGATGGTAACGAAATTATTTTTAAACCACCACGAGAATACCCTTTATTCATTTTCCTCTCCTTGACCACTTGCAGTTGAATCTGATCCGCCTGCACCGGAATCACCACCTGAGCTTGATGGACTACTTGGTGCTGATGAGTTACCCGAAGATAAATTGTTCATGGCATTGGACATGCCACCACCGGCAATACCACCCATCACTGAAGAGCCACCTGAACCACTGCCCTTTGTTAATCCTGACGCTTGACCTGCTTTTTTAAACGCTGCTGCTGTTCCCTTAACACTAGTGCCAAGTGCACCTAAACCAGCTGTCGCACCTGCATGTGCTAACCCTTTACCAAATTGTGCTGCTTTACCCCAACCTTTAGCTGATGACATACCTTTAAATGCTTCTGCGGTACTCCCCGCCTGACCTGCTGCAGAGGTGCCACCAATATTCATATTAAAACCATCTTTAAGCGCACCGGCTGAGCCACGCCCTAATGCTCCTGCTGCAGATCCAGCGCTAGCAATGGCGCCCGCACCAGCAGCCCCCGCTGTAATAGCACCAGCCACAGCTTGATCAGAGTAATTGCGTAACCCTGTCGCCCCTGATACTTGTCCAACAAAAGGAGGGATTTCCTTAACCAACATGTAGAAAATAATTAAACCTATCAATATTTGACCTAGTGGTGCCAGATCAAATACACCGGAACCTGCACTACCTTTGATTAAGTCCACCCAATGATTGGATTGCTGAATACCAACCCCTAAAATCAAATACATCGCTAATAACTGGAAACCAAGCCCTAAGACCTTGTTAAAGTAATTAACGACGGTAGGACGTGTGATATCCAAAATCCCCAATGCAAAAACCAGTGGTCCCACCACGATCATGGTATAGCACTTCACTAAAATAATCGCTAACTCACCTGCAATAAAAGCATAAAGGATCAGCACAATAATGGCGACGATTAAAGCAGAAACAGCCGTAATAGCATGCCAGATGCCCGCATCCCAAGCCGCTTTTAGTATTTTGACAAAAATATAATAACCTTGACCCGCAATAGAATCCGGACTTAATGAGCTAATGCCGCTGGTTTTTGCACCAATCATCATTAATGAGGAAATTAAATCAGGAATCCATATTGGTGCTAAGCTAATCATCCCATAAAAAAACGAGATATAAAAAACAGACTGCACGATCTTGGCAATTAAGCTATTTAACTCCTGCTCTTTGATGAGCGTAAAAATCATTGATAACGCTAATGAAATGACTGCCAAATAACCCGCTAAATGAAAAGCAAACTGCTGAATTTGTGGGGTATGTGACTTAAAGTCATTTAAGTAAGATAAAATCGTCTGATCTAACATAACAACGCCTTTAACCCTCTAAGTGAAATGTGGCATAATTGCCAACTGTTGATTGCCTTCATAATCATCTGCCGGTGGTTCTGGCACATCTAAAAACTTTTGTGTTGCCTCATCTTCCTGCTGCTGTTTTGATACCGTGTAAGCATCCATTGTTGCCTGCTGTGATTGCATTTGTGCTAATGACTGCTGTACTGCCTGAAGTTGGGCGGTATTCTCTGCCTGCATCTGCACTTGCGATTGCATCACTTCTTTTAAGCCTTGTGACTTAATGGAATTATTCGTGATTTGACTGCTGGTATCTGCCATTTGCTTAGACGCTTCCACCTGGGCATTCGATGATTTCAATGTCCCCTTTGAGGTGTCTAGTACCGTTTCAGACATCTTTTGTTGTTGGGTAAAGTAGTTTTTTACCTTGTCCGGCACAAAATTATCATTAAAACGCTGTGCCAAGTCCTTCGTTGAATAGGTTAAGGATTTACCTTCTTGTGCCATATCGGAAATATTATTTAATGAATCCAATATACTCGTTGGACTGTTCCACTCAAGCGATTTCATATTGGTTAACTGATTGGCATATGAAGAAGCCAACAGCGCTTTGCTTTGTACTTCTTCACCATAGACACGCAAAGTATTGGCACCATTTAAAGCGATTTCAAAGCGGTTAATTTCATCATGCACAGGATACATAGCAAAAGCACTTTGATATCCAGCTAAAACGCATAAAAGTGAGCTAGATAATACGTATTTGATTTTAAGCATCTTGCTGCTCCTTATCTTCCATCTCTAGGGCATCATCATCCGCTTGTGTCAGTAGATACTGCTCGGCAAAATTAGCCGCATCATGTAACCCCTTACTTTTAAGATAAGGAGAAATCCAGTTCATATGCTCATCTGTATAATATGAATTGAAAACTTGCTTATCTGCTTTACTAGAAACCGTTAAAAAGGCTTTAGCTACCTCACCTAAGCCTAAATCAATTAAGCGATTACCTTTCGGTTGTCGAATGTAATAGTGCTTTTTAGGGATGGCACCCGCAATGATCTCAATTTCTTTAGCATTTAAGTTCATGCTGGCATAATGATTTGCAGTTGTTTCCTCAACGGCTTTATCATTCGGCAAAAAGGCTTGTGTAGGACAAGACTCCAGTAATACATGAAAGATCGAGGAATTAATAGCATCAGTAACACTCTGAGTGGCAAAAATAACGGAGACATTCAGTTTGCGAAGCGTTTTAAGCCAATCTTTGATTTTTTTGACAAAAGTTGGGTGGTCTAAGAAAAGCCATGCTTCATCAATAATTAGCAATGTAGGGTAACCGTCTTTAAAACTCAAACGTAATTGATTCAAAATTGCCATAATAATCGGCATGTGTACTTTTTCGTTTAGCTCTAAAATTGCCCCAACATCAATACCCACTTGCGCACCATCAATCACATCAGTATTGGTACCATTCATCACGTTTTTAAAAACACCGGTGTTTAAATTTTGATGGGCTTTGCGTAGGTCAACATCCTGAAAATCCAAGTTGCTAAAGGTGCGATATTTCTGCTGACGTGTTGCTAGGTTAGTTAATGCCTGGCGTATTTCTGCCGATCGATCCGGTGTCATTTCAATACCTTGAATCACAAACGTATCTTCTAACCAGTTTTGTGTAATCTCTAAGGAAATATCATCATCCAGTAAAACCAATGGCGAAAGCTCTAAGCTATTTTTCTCACCAATTTGTACATACTTGCCAAATAAGCGATAAGCCACCTCTGAAGATTGATCTTTATCTAAACCTCTGACACGCGCATTTTTATAGCGTGAGAATTGTGCCTGCATAAAGTTTAAAAAAGTTGTTTTACCCGATCCAGTGGGTCCAACCATAATCATGTGCCCTACATCACTAACATAGTTAGTAAAGCGATAAGCGTTTGTCTGATCAGTAATAGAATAAAAAAGACATGGCTCATCTTTGCCAATCAATGGATTAGGGCAATGATGCTCACCTGAGTAAATATGTGATAGTGGTAACATATAAGACCAGTGAACCGCATCTGCTGGGTGTAATCTTCGGTTATAACACCCATGCCCTGGTAACGAACCTAGGTAAGCTTCAATATCGTTAACCGTTTCATCCCTTAGCATTAAACCTAAGCCTTGAATAGCATTTCTTAAGTCAGTTGCTGCACGATTCAATGCGCCACGATCTTCATTAAACAGTAAAAAAGTACCATTAAACATGCCGTACTTCATGAGATTGCTCTCATTTTCCATAATCGCCTGCTCAGCAAGCGCTTTGTTTTGGCTGGCAACTAAGTTCTCTTTCTTATTGCCATTCATTGCTTCAGCAATAATACCCAATAAATGACCATTGGCTTTATTATGCCAAGTGGCTTTTAACTTTTTTAACACACTGTTTGCCTCAGAACGCGATAGCGTTGCAAAGCGCACGTGATAACGAAACTCAATCGCTAGACTGTTTAAAATGCGCATCACCATCGGCATTAGATAGTGCGGGTATTCATTGATTGAAAAGGTACGGATATACTTATCACCAATTTTAGGCGGTAAAGACCCTTCAAAACCCCTTACTGACAAATATTGATGTAAGAACACACCATGTGGTGGTGCAATCATTTCAACCGTGTCATCCGTAATACATTTATGTAAAAATGAAGTATATTCATCTTTTTTTAGCTGATGGAAACGGCTGATATTACCACTTGCCACAAAATGCACAAACTGATCAACACGATCATCAAACTCTTTAGCAATCTCTTTAATCGTTTTATCTTTGATCTCTTCATTGCCGTCAAAAAGAAACTTGCGCGTACTGGCAGACATCTGTGATTTTGGCGTATACGTTAAGGTTAAATAGGTATTGGTTTCAAATAAAGCACCTGATTGTGCATATTGCCATTTGCGCTCCTGCTCAATCAATTGAGCCACAGGATTACTCATGTGATTGTGATCAGGATAATGACCCGATTGCTCGCGAATGCTGTCAAATTCAATCATGATATCTTCACCAAATTGAATAATCCCCTCTACCCAGCGAAAGGTCTCATGTGCGCATAATGCCTCAGTGATAGCATTAAAATCACGTCCATAAAATTTAAAGGCAACCTGAAGTGCGCCATCTTTCATCATCAACGTTTTATCATCAACAAACATTGCATAGCCCAACAGATCTGAAAACCCTTCAGATCTTGATAAAATAGCATTCTCGCGCTTAATCTCTCTGGCAGCTCTTGAAACGCCTACACTTTTAAGCAAACCTTTACCCATCACTGGCTTTTCAGGGGATGCAAAAAGTGATTTAACTGCATTGACAATAGACATAACACCCTCTTACGTTAATTTTGTTTTGACGTTGCCATAATATTCATCAGGCTTTGATTTAAAGGTGCTGCGCTCTAAGGTGACTTGCTCCCCTGCTATCGCAGGATAATAACCACGATACTTTCTGCGTCTTAAGAAAATACGCACTAACCTTGGATCATTCTTAGATACCTGAATACAAACAAAATGTACGGCGACGAAGATCAATATTGCCCATAAGCTCATCAATGACCACTGTGCTGTGATCACCCACATCGCACAGATGGTTAGATTTAAAATCACCAGTGGAGTCTCTGTTCCCATTGTTAAAATAGGGGTAGTGAGAAACTTACCAACTTGATGCTTATACTTCATACGATCTTCCATTTCATTCACCTTAAAAAATTAAAGCACCACTTGCGCCAAATACTTTCTGAATAAATGCATTTGCCATCACTGCAATTGAGATACCAATCGTTGCAACACAGATTTTTTTAATGCCACCACTTAGCTCCTGACTAAATGCCATTGCTAGTCCTGTAATTGCTACAGCAATTGTTGCCACTAAAACAGGTACTGGTCCCGATAACGATTTAGATATTTTAGACAGTGGACTTGTCCAAGGTAGATCATCACTGGTGGATGCAATCGCCTGGACATAAGTCACTAAGCTAAAAAATAAGCCAGCTGCCAGTTGGTTAAGTTTTCTCATCATTTTTTGATTTCCTTATTTTTACTTTCGTTTAACAAACTCTCTCGACAATAAATTTATGATTCACGCGATCATAATCTTTAAGTTTTGAAATCTCAGTGACCTTGCGCCCTGCTTTATATTTGCGGTTACGTTCAATATGAACCAAAATATCAACGGTCTCTAAAATCAAACTGATTGGTGCTGCAATACCAGCTTCACATGCCAAATCAACTAAGCGCTGCGGTGTAGCACTCGTACTATTGGCATGTAAAGTGGTCACCCCACCCGGCGTTCCTAAATTCCATGATTTAAGTAAGGCATGTGCACCATAATCAATCACCTCGCCAACAATGATACGATCAGGTCTAATACGTGTGCAGTTCTTAACTAAATCTGTCATAGTGCGTGTATGTGTGGTTTGCTGATAAACCACATCTTCAACTGGCACAACCAACTCTGGTGCATCTTCAATCACGATAATACGATCATTAGGATTACTGTAGGTTGGAATCGCACCCAACAAAGAGGATGTTAAAGTAGTCTTACCGCTTTTAGGCTGACCAGAAACAATGATATTACTGTAATCTGTAATTGCTTGAGCCAATAAATCATGCTGCTTACTACTCATAATGTCATGATCAACATAACTTAAAAGCTCAACAATATGTTGGTTTGGCTTACGTATCGTGATTGATACCCCACTCGTAACTGGTGGTATAATCACATGAAATCTTGCTCCATTGAAGGGTGCTGATTCAGGCATACGAACCGTTAAATCAGGGTTATCAATATTCAAATATAAATCCCTATGTTTAGCAAGCAAACGGCTAGCGTGTAGCATTTCAGAAGCAATAACTTTGCCTACTTTGCGCTTACCAAAAACTTTGCCTTCTAAAATTAAGGACTCATCAGGGTTAATAATAATTTCAGTAATATCATTATCTGCAAAGGCATCCATCACTTGAGCACCAAAGATGTTTTGCAATAAATCGATATCAATCTCGTTATGCATAACACTCCCCGTTTAATTGCTCCTGTATTTGAGCTATTTCTTTATCTAATTGATTGATGTCATGTTCTGCTTGATCATTTAATTGCTTACTCATTTCAGCATACATTTGTATAGTGTTTGGCATCACCAACGCAGGATAAGTCGCAAAGCACAATGAACTAGAAGCCATCAAAACTAAGCTTAGAGTTAAATGCCTTCTAGTCATTGCTACTGCCCCCCCCTTGCAAACATTCTTTTTCATTTAAATCCTCATTAACCCCGTACTCTTCAGGATTAAGTATTGTTATATAACCATTTGAAATCATTTCTTTAACTAAAGCTTTATTGGCTAGATCTATCATATAACCACGTTTAAAAGCACAATATGCCTTAAAATCATGATGTACCTCACGATCTACAGATATAGGTTGATCTCGTCTTGTCATTTCTTTTGACATGAACTGCTTATCCATCAGTGTTTCTAAGTTTTCATCTTGATTGATATTAAAACATTGCGCCCAAAGAAATTAATCAGTAGAAAATACAGATTTTTGCTATTATTTGTTGTGTTAAAGTCATTATTATTTTAAAGGAGCTTAATTTTATGAACCTCAACCAAGATATATCGTTTATCATTGAAATTGATAGATTAAAAGCGGTTTATAGAAAAGCCTTAGTTAAACATGACTCTGATCGTTTTGAAAATAGTGCTGAACATTCTTGGCATGCTGCAATGACTGCGTTAACTCTAAAATCTTACTTTATAAACCTCACCTTTGATTTATACAAAGCCATAAAAATGTTATTAGTACATGATCTTGTTGAAATAGATGCTGGTGACACGTTTGTTTATACAGATAAAGAAACTTTGAATCAACAATCAAAAAAAGAGTTACTTGCTGCTAAACGCATTTTTAGCATCACTGAAAACCCTCTAGGAAATGAGTTGTATAGTCTTTGGTGTGAGTTTAATGAAAATACAACCGATACATCTATTTTTGCTAATGCTATCGATAAAATTACTCCATTTATTTTAAATGTAAGCAATAATGGTGGGACATGGAGAAACTATAAAATTGATAGTAATAAAGTCCGCGCTAGAAATAAAGCCCTTAAAATAATTGCTCCAGAGTTATGGTCATACTTAAATTACCAAATTGATGAAGCAGTAAAAAATGGTTTATTGCATACGAGTTCCTAAAAATTCAACCAAATCATTTATGTCGTTATCTGTTGTTGCATATGAAACAACTATTCTTATAGTGTTTTGATGTCGCGATGAAATACCAATTTTATATACATCAATAAGATCAAGTAGCACATGCTCAGGTAGCTGAACATAAAGTATATTGGCATGAACAGGATATAAAACATGTCCGCCAATTTTCTGTATGTTATCTGCTAAACATTTTGCAATACCCAAAGCATAATTGGATGATAATATATGAAGCCCTTGATTAAAAAATGCTTTTATTTGAGCATTGATGAGATATTCTCTAGTTATACCCTGCGAATATATTTTTTGCATCCGCATTATTTTTTCCGCATAAGGTCGTCTATTTTTGATAACTAAAAGATCACCAAACGCATTACCAAACTTCCCTAAACCTAATGTTAACAAATCACAATACTTTATTAACTCACCCGGAGCACACTTTAAAAAAGAAATAGCGTAGAATAAACGAGCTCCATCCATATGAACAATTACTCCATTGGAATTGGCTATTTTATAAATTGATGACAACTCCTCTAAAGTATAAACCGTACCTACTTCAGTGGGTTGGGTAATCGATAGTAATTTATATCTTTTCTTCTCAATCAAGTTACTTAGATTATTAAGGCAAATTTTACCGTTTTTCGTATTTATTGAATCAATATTAATTAACCCAATTTTTTTTATTGCATCATTTTCATAATGCAATAAATGAGCTATATCACTACACAACATATTTTCTTGTGGTCTTACAGCTGATAATGCAGATAATGTATTAGCCGAAGTACAATTTATTACTTTGACAATATCAAGCTGATAGTGATTGAAGTATTGTTCTATTAGTTTCTTGATTTCAATGTCATTACATCGCACTGAGTCTAAACTAGTTATTGACTCAATGACTCTCGGATGTGGCAAATGGTTGCTATCACTATAAAAATGATGGTTCATTGACATTAATATACGTGTCCACTTCTTCTAACTGGTCTTCATTAAAAACTTTAATACCATGAGTCATCAACAAGTGTGCAGTAACACCACTGCCTTCAATAATTTTTCCACTATGTGTTCCATCATAAATAGAAGTATTCCCACATGATGGGCTATTTTTCTTTAATACGGCAACAGCTATATTATGTAACTTAGCAAATTCAAGAGTTAAATTTGCTCCTCGGACAAACTGTATCGTTTTATCTTCTCCAATTTTAGAAATAACCTTAGCATGTCCCTCATAAACACTTTTACCATCGCCACCAACTATTTCACTTGATGTTCTTGGAATAGGTAAACCTGCAGCAATTTCTGGGCAAAAATGAATAACTCTATTTTCCTCAAGCCATTTAGAGTAGATCGCGTGGTTAATTTCTGAAGAGCCACCATGATAGCGAACCCTACAACCAAATAAACAACTACTAACTAATACCTTCATCATCATAATAAAAGTTCTTCGGCACCTAAAAATTTAATTTGTTCATGGAACAGACCAACTTTTCTTTCAATATATGACTCTATGACATCATCTGATGCTTTACTAAATGTATCGCCAAATAACGTCGATCCTTCTAAAGGTTTGTTACTGAGTCCAATTTCCATCAATCGATATTTAACATCTTCAATTTTTTCACAAAGATCATATATTGGATAAGTGCAATTAATGTCATAACCCGCTAATAACTGCTGCAATCTTTCTCTCGAAACATCTCTTTGTTCTGGAAAATCCTGCTGGTATTTAGCATAACCTAAACTTACATCAAACAATTTATTTCTTCTACAAAAATCAACTGTGTGAGCTAATATAGCAATTTTCTCACCTAACACAACTAGGTTCTTATGATCTGTTAATATATCCTGCTCAATATCTCTTAGCGCTATCTTACGAAACGAACCTGCAACATCCATTGTTAAATTCCCAGCAACTAAATTGCCAAAACGTTTTTTCAGCTCTTTAATTCGATATTTCGTGATATCTCTATGAATAGAAGCACCACTGTCTGCTGACAATAAAAAAACAGGTAATCCTTTTAACATAAGGTATGATGCTGTTAATGTACTATCTCTTCCACCAGTGAAAAGGACAATTCTTGTATTTTCTGGTAAGTTATCAATTTTTTTCATTTATTTCTCCAGTCATAAGTTGTAGAGTCTATGTAACAGAGTCTAATATCCATCTTTTTGCTTCAAGGTAATCAATTAAGCCTTGTTTAGATAATTTCTCATGCGTTTTATTATAAATTTTATCTTTAATGTTTTTTGTATGAGTTTCAATGGTTCGATGTGAAACGTTAAACTTATCAGCAATATATGTAGCAGAATATCCTGATGATATATACTTAGCTACTTTCAACTCATGATTTGTTAAAATAATGCCATGATCAATTTCAAAGTTTTTTAAAAAATAATTTTCTGGTGTTTCAAAGTAAATATCTGTAAGGATGTATTTAGGTTTCACTGACTTAAATCTACTCTCAATCAGAAGTGTAAAATGATGAATAAATAAAAATAAATCTCTTTGATTATTGTTACATCTGGATCTAATGTTTGAACTTGATCTAGTCCCTGAGAAAGAAAAAACAATGATTTTATTTTCTTTGCGAATAAAAATAATGATTTTATTTTCTTTGCGAATAAAAATATTGCAGCCATTCCAAACATCCAGCTCAAAAAGAATTTCTAATGTGCTGTTATGAGGATCATCTGGCCATAAGAATATTTTTGGCTGATGATAATCCATAGAAAAAACAATGTCAGAAAATAAAATTTTATATTTCATCTGTCTTTTAAACCTTTCAATTAACAGTTGTTTGTTGTTTGTAAGATTTAAAACGTCGCCATTTTCATGATATTCAATATAATCAAAGTTACTTGCCCCAATAGTTTTCAAGTAATCAGATGAGGCTTTATCCATAAAATTTATCATTGAAAATGCATACTCTAGCGCTTCTAAACTGCGACTGTTCTCAAAATATGTCTTCATTTGTTATATACAAGTCAATTATTTCTTATTCTATCTAATTTGTATCATAAGATAGACAAACAATCAACGGTAGGCATATATACCGTGTTAAAAAACTTAAATTTACCGAATAATTTAATAAAACTCTACATTTATGAATGAAAGGATGAGTAACAAGAACAATTTACTTGTTTCGATTGGATCTACAATACAAGGATTACGTAGGAAACAGGGATACACTCAAGAAAGTTTTACTGAAAAAATAGGTATGGATGTTACTTACTTTGGAAAAGTAGAGCAAGGTATTATAAATATTGCAACTCTCAATTTAGATAAAATACTCAATGGTTTAAATATTCATTTTTCAGAGTTTTGGCTACATGTAGAAAAAAAAACTTATATAAAAAGACCCACTGTTGACGCTGATAGTATGCTTACAAAAAATGCACCATAAAATATTTTAAACATAATATTTGAAACCCTACTCACTGCTTTTCTATCAATAGCCTGAATTATTCCAATCATTACACCAAGGGAACTCAAGTTTGCAAATGATACTAAAAAAGTTGATATCACTGCCATTGTATGTTGACTTAGCAGCGCACTGTTTTCAGTTAACATTTTCATTGCAACAAATTCATTGGTAATAATTTTCGTACTCATAATTTCGCTCGCTAAATGCATTTGATCATATGGTATATGAAGCAACCAGCTAAATGGTATAAATACATAACCAATAAGACCCTGAAAGGTTATACCTAACATATGTGAAAAAATGGAATTAAGCATTGCAATTAATGCTATAAAGCCAATCATCATGGTTATAATTTTTGCAGCAATCATAAAGCCAGTCCACATATGATCTGCAAGCATTTCAAAAAAACTATCTTTCACAGTTATACGATCAATAAGATTGTTTGCATCACAAGCCTCTTCATCCTGACAAGGGTTGATTATATGTAAAACAATACAGATGTTGATCATATTAAGTATTACCGCCACAATGACATACTTAGGATCAATGATTGTCATATATGAAGCAACTATTACCAGTGAAACGGTTGATATAGCTGATGCGCAAATGCTGTATAGTGTTGTATCTGACATTTTATGCAGCATGCCTTTATACATAATATAATTTTCAGACTGACCTAATACAAAAGAGCTAACAACATTTAAAGATTCGATCCTGTTCCTTCCACTGATCAACGATAATAAATATCCAAATACTCTAAAGAAAAATTGCAAAACTCTAAAGTACTTTAGTATACCTATTAATGCTGATACTAATATGATTGACATTCCAACATTAAAGAAAAAAACAAAACCTACTTTATTGTTACTGGCAAGACTCCCAAAGACAAACTCAACACCCTCATGAGCAAAGGTAATTAAACTTTTAAACAGCTGCGAAAACAATAATACAACCTTTATACCAAAGGTTGAGTTTAATAAAACGTAGGCAATGAGTATTTGTATTATTAGTAGCCTTATAATTGACCATATTTTTATGCTATTTTTGCCATTACTGAAAATATATGAAGCAAAATATGAAATCAATGTACAGGCAATAAAAAATAATATCTTCGTTAGCATAAATTACCTCAAAACCGCTTGAAATTAATCATGGCATTCTCAAATCGACAAAACTCACCTCTAAAAGTCAATTTAACTTTACCTATTTCACCATTCCTCTGCTTTCCAATAATAATCTCTGCCTGACCTTTTACATCCGGATCGTCTTGGTTATACACTTCATCACGATAAACAAACAAAACCACATCAGCATCTTGCTCAATTGCACCAGAGTCACGTAAGTCACTCATCATAGGACGTTTATCTCTGCGCTCTTCTACACCTCGATTTAACTGTGATAATGCCACTACAGGGATTTTAAGCTCTTTGGCTAAGGCTTTTAATTCATTGGATATATGTGATACTTCCAAGTTTCTGTTGTTTTGATATTTATGCGATTGCATAAGCTGCAAGTAATCAACAACAATTAAACCAAGATTAGGGTGTTCACGCTTAAACTTGCGTGCCTTATGTTTTAACTCATTGGGTGTTAATGCAGGTTTATCAATGATACCAAATTCAAGCTTGGCTACGCGTTCAAATGCAGCACCCAATAATGTCCAATCATGTGCCTCAAGCTCTGCTGCTCTTATTTTAGAAAATGGTAAGCGTCCCAAAGAAGATGACATCCTCATCATAATATCTTTTGCCGACATCTCCATTGAAAACAATAAAACTGACTTGTCTGTTTGCGTTAAAACAGCTTCTGCTATATTCATCGCAAAGCTTGTTTTACCCATAGCTGGCCTTCCTGCGACGATGATAAGCTGTTCTTCACCCAAGCCACACAACTTGTCATCTAAATCAATAAAACCCGTTGTAAGCCCTGCTAAACCGCCCTCTTGCTCATTAATCTTGTCTAAGTAGTCAATAATCTCAGGAATAACCGCTTCTGCCATCACCACATCATCATCTGAAACGTCAATCTCTTGACGCACTGATAATATGTTTTGCTCTACTTTCTCTAATACTTCTTCTTCACTAGCGCCCTGACTGTTGTAAAGCATTTCATTGGATTGCGTCAAAGCACCTGATAATTTGCGTTTGATTGCTTTGTTGCGGACAATATCGGCATAAGCTCTTATATTGACTGCTGTAGGTGTATCTTTTGCTATTCTAGCTAAATAGGATAAACCACCTACTTGCTCTAACAGATTGGCTTCTCCCAATGAGTCAGATAATGTTATAACATCAAAAGGCTTGCCCTTCCCTGCCAAGGATTCAATATGCTTATAAACAATCTGATTAGGAACATGGAAAAAATCCTGCGGTGTTAATACATCACTGATCCTGTCAAAGGAATCATTATCTAGTATCAATGCACCAATGACCGATTGCTCTGCGTCAGATGACTTTAATTGATTTATGGTTGCATTCATGTCATATTATCCCTTGTAAATGTTTTCTTCGAAGTATTTTTTGAGAGCGTTTACAAGCACCTTGCTGTCATCTCTTAATTTCGAGTAGTTGGATGACAGTAAGCCTCTAACTTCTGCAAATTGTTCTTGAGTTAAATTGTTACGCCATACAGCATAAGCGGTTTCTAATGCTTCATCTTTAAGTGATTGCATACGCTCAAGCTTTTCTTTATTTGCTTTTACTTGCTGCTCAAGAGCTATTTCTTCTGGCGTTTTATATTCCGCTTCAATCCACTCTTTGCCCTTCTTAAGTACACCCATTAAAACTTTAAGCTTGTTTTTTTCAAAGCCAGCACCAAAGTCTTTGACCATATCTTGAAAACGATGAGTCAATGCCCAACCGTAGCTAGCAATACTTTTTTCTACAGCTTCAGGTGTTAAGCGTTTCTTTTCAGGTAGTTGTGTGTTGTAGTCAATAATCTGTTTAAGATGTCCTTCACCAAAACCAAATGACTCAAGCGGTGAAAGATCAATAGTAAACCACTCGTCTAAACTTTCACTTTGTTCTGATGTTTCAAGTAATTGGTTTTCACCTTGGATTGTAACCATTGAATTTTTTTGAGATTTTTGAAGTTCAATAATTTGTTGCTGTAACTGAGCAATTAAATTGTTATCTTCATTAGTGTTTATATTTTGCTCTTTGCTTTGGTGAGCTATATTTTTATTTATAGTAGTAATAGTATTACTATTATATATAGGCTTTTTATTTTTAGATGATAATTCCTTTTTCAGAGATTTAGCAGCCTGATATATTTCTTTAGAAACTTCAAAAGATCGGTAACCACCCACACCAGTTTTAAACTCATGTTTTATAAGTAGATTTTTCTTGTAAAGCCTTGTAATAGCGTTCTTTAAGCTTCCTTTTGTTGAATTAGTATGCTGCATTAATTCATCATGATTAATAGCTTTTGTTGTTAATTCATTGTCTATTAAGTTATCAAATATAAACCAAAATATATCAGACTGTATGCCTGTTAAAGCTTTCAGCTTGCTACCCAATTGCTTACCATCTGCTACCGAATTGCTACCCAATTGCTTACCATCTGCTACCGAATTGCTACCCA
>NZ_JBXTEF010000047.1:0-34296 GCF_057495195.1 Cysteiniphilum sp.
TTAACACAATAAATTATGGATTGGCAACTCGTAAACTTTATTTTTGATTATTATTCAACCCTTGATTCGCATTATAGAGTGAGAATAGATATATTGCTCAGTACCAGCAGCTCCAATAGAGCAATGTTCTGCTAACTTTTGCTCTAACAGTTGAGTTTTAAACGACTTCAATAGCTGCCCTATTTTAGATAGTATTGTGAGTCTGGGGTGATATAAATGTCGATCAACAAGTTGCCATATTTCGCGTTCTACACCATTTAATACTTCATTTAATTTTTGATCCTTACCATCATTACAACCATCTAATGTATTGTAGGCTTTTAAAACCCATAAGTCTCTAACACTCTTCTGCCACAGTTGAAAAAGAGCGTCTCGAAACGATGTGTTATTTTGCAAGCTTTGATCTTCTACTAACCGCTTCATTTGTTCTGTCCTAGCACCATCTACTGATGTATCAAGCTCACGTTGTTGGTCTTGTGGTAACAAATTTTTTAGTGTTTGGTAATTGTCTACA
Organism: Cysteiniphilum sp.; assembly: GCF_057495195.1. Lineage (NCBI taxonomy): Bacteria > Pseudomonadati > Pseudomonadota > Gammaproteobacteria > Thiotrichales > Fastidiosibacteraceae > Cysteiniphilum > Cysteiniphilum sp. The sequence goes on from NZ_JBXTEF010000047.1 coordinate 515, forward strand.
TTTGAAAACACCTGATACAATTCTGACGCTCGATTATATTGAGCAGTAATGATAGCGCTTGGAATGGTTTCAGCAATAAAATAAAACTTTTTTCTTAGTAACTCATCATTTACAACAGCCGAGCAGCCGTGGATAAGCTGATTCAGAAGTGTAGTCTCTGTCAAACGCTGGCGCCAGTGATTATTGAACTGAGCATTAAAATCGTCTGCTGAAACATCATCAATAGCCGATTGTAACATTGCCGTATATGGCTCTTCTATGAACAAGAAAGTGTAATTAACTCCTCTATCACTGTATCGCAAGTTTTTTCGTAGTACCCATTTACTATATCTATCATGAGCATTCGATGCATAAGTAAGAGAAGGATTATTCTCATGTGTGTTTATATTGTATGCATTTAAATGACCCAAAAATTGATTCTTCTTGTTTTTTATAAGAGCAGCAAGGTCGAGATTTTTATAATTCAACAACGAATAATAATTATAAAATCTTTTGATTAACTCACATAATGGATAATTGGCTATGTCAGTCGGAGATCCATAGACATCTTTTAGGCTCTCAAGATCCGAATGCAACAATAAATTTGCAAATATAAGCTTCCAAGCACACGATGAGATCTCAGACATACCAATATCCGCATCAATAAATAATCTTTCCGACTTAGCATATTGAAGTAATTTTCCTTTATCCTCCGCCTCCAAGTGGTCATATTTTTGATCCTCTGTCAAATTGCTTGGCAATGAAGCAATGCCTTCCCTGAGTTGTTGTACATTATTAAACACACTATTTAAATTATTAATAACGCTTGGTGTTGTCGTATTATGTGAAGTGGTGCTTTCACTGATTATATTTTGAGTCGAATTATTGTTTCCTATCGTTGTTATCTGATTAGGCAATTGACTACTATTGATACTACTTGTTGTTGCTGTGTTTTGAGGAGGATTAGTACCCCCCATCGTTGGTGTCGTAGTACTCGAAGAGTAATTTGGATTTACGCTACTTGTTGCTATGTTTAGAAGTGGATTAGTACCCCCCGTCGTTGGTGTCGTAGTACTCGAAGGGCGATTTGGAGTTACGCTATTTGTTGCTGCTGTATTATGCGTAGAAATAGTACTCGTTGTCGTATTGCTCGTTGGCGTACGTAAAAGCAAATCAGTCATCGGCGTTGTAATATTGTGCTGATCTGTCGCCATAGCATAGGTTAAAAATAGTTTGTTATAAGCCGTTGCCGCCTCTTTAAACACCTGTGGAATAGCGCGATCTCGCAATAAGCGTTTAACATTTAAATAGCGAGGATTCGCACCTGACACATATGCAATACGCTGACTTAATGCATTATAATCGTCAGCATTAAGGAGCACATTGACACTAATTATCTTCTTATGACCATTACTAATATTATTCAATTCACTCACAACATAACTGCTTACTGGCGCGAACAACTTGTGCTTGATGTGATGATTATTTTCAGCTGGTGACCAAGTACCATCATGTGGATTAATTGACACCCGAGAAGAAACGCTTGACCCCACAACGGATAAATACCCCGTTATATTGAGTGGCCTCATCGGTGCTACACCATCAGAAAACAGCGCATGATGCTTGATAATAGTGTTTAAACGATTGTCATGAGAGTTGACAGTACCCACTTCATCATGAATCTCCTGTGCTTCGGGCTTATATTGCACTACAAAAAATAATTCATCCCCATTTTCTGTATACGTCTTAATAGCAAGCTGGTTAGCAAACAGCGCGTTTACAGGGTTATAGGTTTGCACCAAAGGTACGTTAAATGGAAAAGCAAACTGTTGCCCATACATTCCACGTCTTTGATCTATCCAGGCATTTTGGGCAAACTGAGATATATTGACTGAACTGAAAACCAAGCCATGATTGATGCTGTATCTTGGGCCATTTAGTGAGTTAGCAGCAAGTGCATTGCCAAAATAATCTTGAATGGCATCACGGCGATCCGTTTCTGGCATTCTTAGCAAGATGTTAAGTGGGCGATACCCATTTAATTGAATTGCTTGTGTTAGTTGATGAGTACTTTGACTGCCTGTAGCATAAACAAAAAGCGTTAGCTGATGAACACAAGTACTATTGTCTTGAGGTTCATATCTAACACGAACACGGTAGCGGTGACCATCAGCAGTGGTGTTGAGAATTCTAAAGTTGTTAGCATTTCCACCTAAAATTTCATGGCGAAAAGCATAATCAATCAAATCACCATTTCTTGAATCCCTTTGCAACTCAAAAACATATTCATGTGTGTTATCATTCGAATTATCTGATTCGATAAAATGATTATTGCGTGGATTTGTATTAACAATACGATCTGCAAGACGCTCGCTAAGCGGGATTTCAGTGCTTGAGATATCTGAATAAATTGGTGTGCTAACGCTAGTATATTCGGGAATTTGTCTCAAAGGATCAGTTGCAGGAACCTGTTCGGGCAGATTAACCACTGGCGTATACACACTGTTATCAGTAGGAACTCTCTGCTCAACAGGTCGATTGCTCTCTGGACTTTCAGTAGATTCACCACCGCCACCACATGCGCTTAGCATCATCGCTGCCATTGTTTTTAAGCCTAACTTGCTGACCCTACTTATAGTTTTGCTCATTACTTCACCCAGCTTAAAATTGAACTTAAGTTTATATTTTTCTACTATAAACCACCGATTGCGCGATATTGCCGTCTCTTGCACTGCTGAAATGGGGAGGTTAAACTAGTGCTACAACTTTTAAATATGCAACTACTTGATCTCCCCTTGAAACGCCATATTTTATGGTGCATTATACCATTTAAAATATTCGCATAACTTGGATATGCGGCACTAGTCATACCGCTCCCGTGGCATGGGAGGCTTGGCGGTTTTTAGCAGTCCCCAAGGCTGCCTGATTAAACGTTATTCCAAGACTTAAAACTTACGAGGTTCATCTGAATCTCGTCTATTTTCTGATCCAGACCACAGCAAGTTTTCTTGTTGATGTTTCATATGATTACCCCAATAATCTTAATGCTTGACAATGTTGATCATATACTGGGTGTTACTGTTATAGTATGCTTTAGATGTAGGCAGTTGTATTAATATTCAGAAAGGGTGATGCCCCATTTTTTAATGGGGTTGCAAAGCAACTTAGTCAGGAGGCTATAGCTAGAATTCTCAATAAGAAATAAGCTAATATTTCTAGGTTGGAAAAAAACACAGATATGTATATATCTACCATCAAGCATTATATTGAAGCAATGGGGGGACACTAGAGATTAATGCTATTTTTCCAGAGGGAAAAGTCAAAATAAATCAATTCCATAACATTTAGAAGATGCTTCAATGCAAGCGTTGCCCAATAGCTGAATATTAACGACGCTCACATCCATCATGAATAGCAGCTAAAATTTCATTGTTATCGAACTTTTTTAAATTGATGGTATTGACATTTTGCAGTGCTTGCAATGCATCGAATTCAATGTTAGCAGCCAGCTCAATTTCCTTGATTTCATTTTTATTAAGCCTTTTTTCAAGGTGATTTGAGAAGTTTTTAATTTTCATTATTGAATCTCCTTTAATATTTTCTTGTTGAGATGATTTATCACCCATCTGTAGTAATGAAATTATACATCCATTGTTAGATTTATAATATAGCGATCAGTATCAACATACATCAAAAACAGTGAAAATCCAGTTAAGCAAACAGATCGCTTAAAACAATGCGATCAATTGCCTATTTTGATGTGGTAAATACGTAAGCTAAAGCGCAATGATCGATCAACTAGGCATACGATTTAATATCTCAAAAATCACGTTATAGTGATGGCATCTAGCTAATACATAAGAATGTTTGCTGGATTAAATGTTGATTAAAAAATTAATTTTAGGAGAAGAATATGAGCGGTTTGAAAATTATACTAAAAAACAATGCCAGTCCTGGCAAGACTAGAGAAATATCCATTGGTGAAACTTTATTGTCAGGTCGTTTTTTCAACCATGGCTTGGGTCGTAATGCTACTGTAAGCGTGAGAAATGCAGATATGGAGGGTGGAGGTACTAATCGTAAGAAATCTTCTATAGACTATGATGAGCGAGATTATATTTCTGGCAATATATTAATCAAGGCAGTTGAAGCTTATTTGAAGGAAAAATTACCAGGGGTTAGTAAGCAAGGCGGAAAATATGTTCTTAATTGTGGGGAGGATAAGCATGTTGAGATTTTTGAAGAACTTAAAAATAAAATCAATAGCAAAGACTTTATAAACGAACTTAAGGGGTTTGACAAAGAGCTTAGAGATATTTTAAAGGAAATTGAAGAAGAAAATCCTGACCATAAGGACTTGGCAAGGGGTATTATGAAAGAAGCAATGGTAGAAGCTACGACTAAAGCTTTAAAAGGAGAAGATTTTAAACTACCAGACCTCTTGCAAGAAAGATCGAAAGCTAATAAAGAACTAGAGTGGTCAAGTGGGACAATTGAAAAAGCAGAGAGCTGGGCAATCAGATTAGCGAGTTGGCTTAAACGTACTTTTGAAAACTTATTCCAGAAAAAAGGACTAGGGGAAGATACTTACCGAAAATGCTCTTTAATTGATGATTATGTAAGCCGTAACATAGGCAATAGTGAAGACAGTAAAGAAAGTGGCAGTTTATTATCAAAAGCAGGTAACCTATTAAAAGAATTTTATATTAGGAGAGTTAATGAAAATTTAGAGTTTTTGGATTATTTAAGTGGTAAAAGTGTAGATCGTGAATCTGGTGTATATAACAGTATACGTGACATGCATGAACAAATACTTATCGATAGTAATAATCAAAGTAGTCTTGCTTATAAAGAGGCTGATTCAAAAATATCAGCACGTTACGGGAATTATCAAAACATTTTCAAGCAGTTAAATGAACAAAAAATCTATCAGGACTTATCAACAAAAGCCAAAAAATTACCAGAGTCAAGTGGGCCCAGCTAGTACCTCTCCCCTTGCGGGAGAGGTCGTGCAGCTTAAGCTGCACGGGTGAGGGGAGTAATTGAAGCTCAACTTATTTTTGAATTATTACCAACTTTAATTTATCTAGTCTTGCTAGGTTAACGGGAATTGCTGAAAAAACTCTAGTCCTGAATAACTAATTTTAAGCTATATCTACCAAAACATAACAGAGAGAAATATAAAAAATGATAAAGTATCAATTAAAAGACAATGCAGGCGATAATAACGACTGCCTGATTATTTCTATTGGACGCCTTGCTGATCCTTCGCTTAGTGAGGCAGATGCATTAGCCCATGGTTGGCTAGCCATTGAGGATGGGATTGATCAAAGTGATAATGATAAGCTTTTGAGCTTGTATGAGCTTTTCAAACAAACCTATCAAGGCGATATGACTAAGATTGGGCAATATTTGCCATTAGCATTATCTGACGCACATATAAACGAAACCAAGCAAACCTTTATAGATGAGCTTAAGGATTTGTTTGGGGGAGCTGAATTATCACCTGATATTATCGAATCACAGTGGCGAGATAAACTACAATCAGATCTACGTGATTTTATTCAGCAGCTAAAAATGCAAACCTTCCAGAAAGATATTGGTTTACTTTACGCTCTGCCTGCGAATAATCGGAAAAGCGTTATAACCACATCGTGGCATGATCTTGATAATCCAAAGCGTTTTATTGGGCTTTATGAGAGCTTTCGTGATCATATAGCCACAGGAGAAGTGCCTCAGCTTTTAGTGCATAATGGCGGACATTTCAGCAATGTTGTACCTTATATAACAGGTAATATAGAGATTAATTCAGAACAAGATATAAAAGAAATGTTTGTTGGTTTGATGAATGATGGCTTGATGGAGGCTGCAGGATTTACTCACCTTGAAGCTTTGCAATCGCTGTCACAAGAGCGCGACTTTAAGTATACAATTGACATCTTAGAAACAGATCTTAAGCGCGCAACGCCAAGCTTGAATCAACCTAATAACTTTGATCAATGCCTAACTTTTATGAATCACGCACACAAGCAAACGCCAGAGCATAAAGTCACTGATCCAATAGTTCCCTAGAAATACTGCAAAATAATTTACGAGTGGTATACACCAATTGTGTGAATGATCTTAACTATACTCCTATCCTTAAAATAGGTACATGTTAAGCAAAAAATCAAGATGTTTCTCAGATAAATATCAACACTGTATAAAAAATATAAAAATAACACCATTAACCCTATGTCCTTTAAGTTTGATAAAGGCATACAACCAGTACATATTAATCATATAAAATGAGGAGAAGCATATGCCTAATCAATCAGTAGCTCAAGCTATGAAAGATATTACCCAGAATCATAAAAATTACCTTGAGCAAGTAATGAAGACAAATATAATAAAACAATTCAGCAACGGTAAGGCAAATGATCATAAAATCGAGCTATTGATGACGCAGTTTGATCCATTTTCATCAGAGTTTTCAACAAAAATAGATAACTTATTTGAGAGCATGTCGATATCAGATCAAATTAAAGCAGGGGTTTTGTCAGGGCTAGCAGGCGTGGTGAGTGGTGGTGTTGCTCGATCGACACTAAATGAATTACTCCCCATTCCTGAATTTACACCAGGTAAAAATCTTGCAATTAATACCATCAGTGTGGCACTAGGGGGTGTTGTTGCGAATGCGTTTTATAATATCCTGCCTGAAAAAACAAGGCCAGAAATAGACTTAGAGACATTTCAAAAACAATTCAAAGAATCAGGTTTCTTTGCGTTGAGTAACGACTTAACGGAAAAATTTATTAAACTTTTTCATTACCGTCAGTCTTTACTATATGGAGATCAGCACAATATGTCTATTGATATGCGTGCTAAATTTAAGGATGAAGCCGACAGTGATGAATATAAAATTGCTGTTGAAACTTACTTTTTGACTGAACTGGATAAACTATTTGTTAAATCATTCAAAGATATTTATGAGATTCATGATGAAAAGATTCAAAATGATAAGAATAGTTATGGTATGACAAGAGTAATCAAACGTTACTTTGATGATGTTGATCCAGATAATTTTACACAAAAGCTTCAGGTAAGCTTTTTAACTCAAGTTAGTAAGTTTCTTACCAATCAAGCTGATGAGCCAAGTACTTATGCACAATACTCCTTTTTACCAGCAAGCGCATTAGGGCTTGCCACAGGTGCTTTGGCGTTAGCTGCCGCACCAGTAAGTGCTGCAGTTGCATCAGCGGCTTTAGTGAGTGCGCTTGCTTATTATTTACCATTAAATGTTGAGTCATTAATGTATAGTCATAGTAAAGAAGAGCGTCAAGCACTTAATAACATTACGCAAACAACTAACAAGAAGGCGATCGAGCTTGACATGCAAACCAAACAAGTGATGCCTACTTCAAACAGCAGTATTAATCAATTACAAAATTATGTTTCTAATCAATGTGATGGATTAGTATATAATGCCTACATTTTAGTTGGCTCAACGCAATTCTGGCTTCAGGAATATGCTAAGCGTTATCGTCATAGTAAACGCATTGAAACTGATCTTGGTGCAAAGGCGATTGAACGGATTGCTAAGACTGCTGATCGTCAAGCAATAGACTTTGCCAAGTTGCTGGCGGCAAATATCAATGACTCTACATTTAAGAAGTGCATCCAAGAAACTCAGAAATATTTAAATAATCGTGATAACAGCAGTTTTATCGAAAAATTTGGCGTAAAAGCAAAAGTCAAAGATCAGATATTGGAAATTGTTGCTACTTTACCAAAAGATAAAGTATTGCCTCAGTATTTGACTGCCTTTTATGTCAATGAACTTGATGGTATTGCGCATGACTTAACACAAATACGTGATCTTAAGACCAATGAGGCGTTAACAGATGCCGCCAAAAAACTCAATACTGCTTTTGGTGCGACTTCTTTAGAAAAGCAGGCATATATTTTAAGAGGGGATAGTGTGCTACGTCATCTCTTGGCTCTGCCTGCAGACGACAAATTGCCAGAGATTGATGAGAATAATATCGATAACTACTTAACACAATCCAGAGATTTCTTATTTTCGTTATTAAAAAAACCAGACATTGATTTAAATGCAGAAAACCACCTTGAACAAGCCCTTACATACAGTAATGAGTTTAGTGTCTATCATACATTACTACTTAAACAATTAGCAAAGTTGATTGATCCAAATAATCAATCAGTAAATGATAAAACAAAGGCAAAAATACATCTTTTTCTCAAAGAGAAATTGTTTGTCGATTATTCAGACTTGTTAAGTCAAGCATTTACTGATGCCTTGTTAACTGGAAATAATCCAACGCCAGAAAGTATATGTGAGTCAATGCGCAATGCCATGGCTTATACTAAGCGGTTTTACGCTCCTGATGCACTAATCACAGCAGAGGCAGGCGCATTTGTGAATAATAACGATAAGCTTCTTTTTGCATTGCATAATAAGCAGGTGAATTTCATGCCTGAAGCATCAAGGGACTATTTAGATAAACTCGATAAAGCGATAGCGTCAACACGAGACTTTATTGAAAACATCAAGGATAATCAAATTCTTGTTGGTACTGGTGCATATGGTATTTACTTATATGAAGTACAGCAGGAGATTACAAATGCCATCAATAATATTAAGCAATATACAAAGGATAATCCTAATCACAATCAAGTGGATTTAAGTAAAGCAATAGAAGACTTAAACAAATACAAGCAGGAGATAGATCATAAACTTTCCTTGCAGAATATGCGTTATGACAATTCACAGTATTATCAGCTAATTGATGGGATGATAAGCAAGGTGCAAGCCCATGAGAAATCACAATATGGAACCTTTAGGAGTGATAAAAATAAAATAAAGGTGGCAACGGCTGTTATTGGAAATCTTAAAGCATTAAAAGATAAACCCATTGAACAAGCTAAGTTTGATGATATTTTCAAGCTTTCTGAATTATCTGATCAAGATAAGAAGGATCTTCAAGACTTAAAGAGTAAAGTTGGTAGCCCGTTACTTGATCAAATGAGCAGATTATTGGAGCACTTTAAAGCATATATGGATGAATTGGCATCCTTTTCAAGCAATAACCAAGTTGAAATAAAGCGAACTAAAAGCGATGGGGATCTTTTATCCAAGAATAAGAAGGGTGTTGAGGTCTATAATACTAAGCCACAAAAAAACGATGGTTGGGAGTTTATTCTTAAGAAAAAGGCATCTGAGCAAGATCTTGGGTTGCTCCCAAATGTTAACTAGCCTTTCCGGTTATGACAACTAGAAAGGCATAGTTAAATCACCATGAATCGATGTTATTATAGGCGTTTAGCCTGTTTTTTTATGATGTTTTTGCAAGGTGAGTAAGTTGGCATTATGGTCATACACACTCAAAGCATGAAAATAATGCTTTGATAAGAGCGCTTCATATTAACAATTTAGAGGAAAGAATAATGCTAGATATACAAAAAGTACAAAATTTTGCCAATGATGTAAAAAAAAAGCAATCTGAAATAGAAAAACGCTATCAGCAAATGGGAGATTATTTGCTAACAGAAAAAGCAGGCTTATTAAGCACTATGATTAAAGGTGGTATTAGTAAAGATAATGCATATACTATCTGGTTTGCGATGTCTGCATTGGCCTTAGATGACATGCAACGCTTTAAAGAAGTAGCAGATAAGTTAGCGAATAACCCCGAGGCCTTGCAGGAAGAAAGTGAACGCTTAAATACACATCAGTTTGCATCACATAATCTGCTTCACTTAAAAATATTTGTTGCAAAAAATAAGCTTGAAAAGCCAACATTTAATTCTGCATATGACCAATGTCAAGCTAGGATGAAAAGTACTAATCATAAGATGGCATTAGGTGTAGGTTATGCGAAAAGGCCAAACCCTGCAGATCCGAAAAAATTCATCACAGGTATGAAGAACAATCTAATATCTAAAAATAGCAACATCTCGATGCCCTTTAAGGCTGCCGAAGGCAATAAAAATGCCGCTAAAGGTTTACAGCCATTTAAACCATTTAAATAAGTGCCTATGCAAATATGATCAGAAATTTTTTGGATTCTCGGATCAAGTACGATAATGACCACGAGTCTTCATAGTAATCAATCAAAATTAAGTTGAGGTTCAAATTCCCCTCACCCGCACAGTCTAAGCTGTGTGACCTCTCCCACAAGGAGAGAGGTGATAGCCAATGCAGTTTGTTTTTCCACCATGGCATAGTAACTCCAGATAATAGAGAGAACCTAATATGAATAAGTATCACTTTAATTTAAATGATGCACAAAAATTACGCGAAGCAAAAACGCTTCAATTACTGCAGAAAATGGTTGATGAAAATCAGGATATAACGCCATTTGACGATATTGAAAAAGAAGAAATCAAAAAGGCAAAAAACCTTACATTTGCCAATAAAAAATTAGTAAACAAAGTAAATCAATTTATCAAGGACAATAAAATTGAGTTTATGTCTTTTCAAGAGTTAAGCACAATTAGCCCGCAAGACACACTGAGAAATATAATTGGTGCTAGTGATGGATCAAATACATATAATCTTCATAGCAGTTATGTTGGTAAGAAGTTTCAAAGCAGTGCGGATCGCCGCTCAGGCATAAGCAATTATTGGCTGCACAATGTGTTATATCATGGTCGTAAGCTTTGGGCATCGGATGTGCATTCTAGCTCGGTTCTTGTGCCATACCAGTCAAAAATGGGAAAAAAGAGTATTATTGTTCAAACACAAAACAATGCTCGAGAAATTTATCAGCAAGGTGACAATAATGCACCTAAATTAATGCTATATCAAACCTTGCTTAAGCCCGGTATTGCAGGGTTTGTCACAGGCAAAGAAAACCAAATGTTACGCTATAAAAATAAGGCGGTGTATGATTTCTTTAGAAGTCTTGGTGATGATAATAAGGGGATTATACTAAGAACAAATTACTCGGTTAATATGTCGCTATTGTGCAAGGTCAATAATTATCTTTGTAACAATGTTTTCTTTGGTGTAAGCCTTTGGCAGCGTAGGAAAGTCGTCAAAAGACTTCAGCAACTTAATAGTGAGCGAAACGGGGATAGCAAGGAATTAGTTAAACAAGCTTTAGTAAAATATGAAAAAGCGATGAATACAACCTATCCAAATCGACGTGATATGCTCTCACGAGCTGCTTATGAGCTGATTGCAGTTAACCACCTAGGTGGTAAAACACATACAACTTGCAAGTCAGGTAAAGATCGCGCGGGAATGGTAAAGTTATTTGCAGATGCTTTGTTAGTGCACTACCAAGATAATGGTGCTTTTCCGGATCTTTATAATACAAGAGACCAAAGGCATTTTGCTAAGATATTTAAAAAGCTTTTCTACTCTGAGCATATGCAAACAATTGCAGATATGAACTCGCCAGGCGCATATGGCTTGAAAAGCATGCAAGCTGCGTTACCTAAGTTTTTATATGAGGAATTGAAAAAGCGTGACCCCAAAAGGTTTTTATTTTTTAAACAAGCAGCGAAACTCAATAATCAATTATGTCAATTTAAACTAGGCGTCGCAAAACCTTAAGTAATAATACAATAAGAAAGTTAATTATTTTAAATAGTAAGGATGTTTTAATGAGAATTATTGAACTAATGAAATTACTTGGATATAGCCCTGATGAGGGCGGTGTTTGTTATGGTATTGCATTTACCGCAGTTCAGGCTGCGCTGGGTCATTTAGCGACTGATAGCACTAGCCTGTTTAAGCAATTCCTTCATAGAGCAAAGTCGATACAAGCTTTTAGTGAAAATGATAAGAAGATACTATCATTTCTTACGCATATTTGGCACTCTGATCAGGCAAGAGACCAAGAACAAAAACAAAAAATCTTGAATATTGAAATTAAGGACATTACATTTGGTGAGTTGTTAGCATTCTGCGATACAGTATTATTGTATCAAGGTGTTATAAATGATCCAAACAATGATAAAGAGTTAAAGGACAACCTAGGAAACTACCTGTTTGGTACGCAAGACTATCAAAAGGCAGCAAAACTCTTTGCAACCCAAGCCAAAGACAATCAAAAAGAAATATTTGCCGGCAATGATACCGTTATAGGTATTAATGATAAGACGTCGTTTACAGAATTTTTAAAGGAAAAAAAAGAATCTCAAGAGTTTGTTTTAACTGTTCAAAGGCCGAGGCATAGAATGGCACTTGTATGCCATGATGAGAAGTGGCATTTGATTGATCATGATGAAATTTTTGTAGAAGAAGCTGTAGGCAAGTTTGATAAAATATATGAAAGACTAAAACAGCAGGGTACTATTGGCAACTCTAATCTGTTTAATGTATCAAGCTACTCAAATAATCCTAATGTGTTCATCAATAGTAAATATCAATCGTTTTTAAAAGACATCATCCAATCAGAAGATAGAATTGAAGATAAATTGAATGTATTTGTGGAACTTGTCAAAAAATATATTACAAGCCCAGCTGTGTTAAAGAAAATTTTTTTGGGTAGCAATTATCCTGAAGGGAATTTATTTTTACAGATGCTAAAGCAGCAAAAGGATAGTAGTGATCAAGAGTTTAAATCCTATTTGGAAGGTTGCAAAAGTTTGTCAATAGGTGTGTCAGACTTGCTAAGATGTTTAGCAGTTGAAGATGATAATAAAAATAATCAAATACAAAACGCCTTGCAAAACAATCATTCTTTCGTGCTTTCTCGAATAATAAAGATGCTAAAGTTATTTGACATAAATGAACAAGCATTAAAGGAGTTAAAGGCAATATTGACACATGAAAACAACACTAAACAAAACACTCTGTCAATTATAGTTGACAAGAATGACTCTCGTGCTTTTGGTGATTACCTAGAGCTGATAAAGCGCTTTGATTTAAATGATACGAGTGAGCTAGACAAATGGTTGATATATAAGCATTTTAAGGTGGTGAACGATGTCGGAAAAAGTAAAGAAATAAATAATGATTATCCAGTAATGTTTTGGGCGCTTAAAGAAGGCTTATCAGACATTGTCGAGACGATGCTGCATAAATTAAATTCTTTTACAATAGATAACCATAAATTAAAAACGTTACTTGTTGCTAAAAAAGGCGTTATGTCAGGATTGTTTATGGCATTGTATCATAACCGTAGTGAAGCAGTAAAAGTCTTCTTATCAGGCGTAAAAAAACTCAACTTGGGTAAGGAAAATCTTAAAGAAATGCTTAGTGATATGCTATCTAAGCTAAAACTACCCTCCAAACCTGAAGAGTCATTGATTAATAACAAATCAGTCAAAGTGTTAGTTGATGAATTGAGGCACTCCTCGTTAGCTAACAGCGATATTAAAGAAATATTACCCTTGCAGTTATATGACGAGCATTTTTCGGAAAACATTCAAGTATATAACAAGAGTTTTTTAGATAACATTCAAGAAAATAATTTCTTTCACTTGCTTTTTAAAGAAGCAAGCGCACAACAAGAGAATGAGTTAGCAGGTGAGATTTAATGCGCTATTTTTAATTATTTAGTTTGACGTTTATCAAGGCAGGCGATTATAAGGTCTCAATAAATATAAACCCCGTTAAACTACTGTAAATAAAGACTTAAATAAACGTTTAGCTTGATTCAAAGCTTAGTTTTTGCAAGTGCTGTAACGTCGTATTATCTTGATGTCAAAACACAAAAATAATAAATTTTCTGATGAGAAGAACACATATAATACTTGGTATTGCCATTGGTTTTTTGACACAGGGGGCCTTTGCAAATAAAAATGATGTTGATCAATTAGTCAGCTCAATGTTTCCGCTAACACCAAGTCAAATTAAGGAGATTAAGTCAGACGTATCTGAGCGTCAGAAAGCCGCATCAACGGTACCGGCAATGTCAGGAACGCAAGGGGTTTCGCGCGTATTAATGACGAGTCTTAATCCAACTAAGCACATCACGCCACCAAACGTGCGCTTGGGCGTTGGTGTGGTTACCTCGCTTATTTTCACAGATGCCAATGGCAATGTTCTGCCAATTAGCAGCTATGTTATTGGTAATAGTGGTGATTTCAAGGTGGATTGGGATAAGAAAAATAACGTCTTAATGATGCAAGCAATAAAGCCGTATTCACAGACGAATATGGCTGTTATGCTCAATGGCTTATCAATTCCTGTGACGATCACGCTGTTATCAACACAGTCGCAATGGGACTATTTAGACTATATTCGTGTGATTGACTCTAATGGACACAGTGACAGTGAATTAACTCAGTTAGATGGCGGTGTATTGGTTGATTTACTGCATGGCATCGTGCCGGATCAGGCGAAAAAGTTAACTGTCTCAGATAGTGCACTTAGTGCATGGCACTATCAAGGACATTATCTATTAATAACCGAAGGGGTGCTGGTATCACCTTCGTGGACTCATCATGCTGAGGATAATACGACTACACATATCAATGCTTATGAAATTAATCCAACGTCAGTCGTACTTGTTTCAACAAGCTCGGGTCTAAAAAAAGTGATGATTGGGGGTGATGATGTTTAAAGCGTTACTGAAATTTTTTGCGCAACATCCTAGGGTCAAGATTCTTTGTATTTTTCTTGGTAGTGTGATGGCAATTACGATTGCAATATCACTATTTTCAAATAGTTCTAAGAGCTATTTGTCATCATCAATTAATAATCAAATCTCACCCAATCAACCAAATGATCTGCACAAACGCGCCTATGACAAGCTGGTTCAACAGCAAAATAAAGAAAACGTTTCTCAGGCAAAACAATCTCAAGATAGCTATATAGAAAATATTTTTAGTACGAACGGGCAAGATGCTCATCAACAAACATCTAAAAGTGAGGATCCTAAGTCATTTTATCAGCAGCAATCAGCAAGTGATGAGCCAGACAAAAACAATTCATCCTTAAAAGCACCTGAGATGCAAGCGTGGTCAAATAGTGACAGTTCATCCGCTTTACAGGCAGAACAAAACAATTTTCAGCAATTAATTAATGTCTGGAATAAAGTGCCTACCATGCAACAAGTAGTTATTAATAATGGTGATAACACGGCAACTGGTGCATCAACTGCGCAAAATGGTTCAGTGTTGTTAAAAGCTGGTGATATTTTATTTGCCGTCTTAAATACAGCACTTAATAGTGATCAGGCGAATACTCCGGTATTAGCGACGATAGTCGTTGGCAAGTATAAAGGGGCAAAATTATTGGGTAATTTTGAGCGTCAAGAAGACAAACTGGTGGTTAAATTTACACGTATGTCGATTCCTAGTGCCAATAGTAGTATGCCAATCAACGCTTATGCAATTGATCAAAACACAGCACAAAGTGCTATGGCAACCAGTGTGAATCATCATTATTTATTGCGCTATGGAAGTTTGTTTTCAGCGGCATTTTTGCAAGGCTTTGGAACCTATTTTTCAGATGGCCAGAATAATAGTTGTCCAGCAGGTGCATCTATTTGTATCAATACGCAAAGAACCGCAATGACAACACAAAACGCAACCTATGCAGGTTTGGGACAAATTGGTAGTGCATTAAGTGCTGCGATGGCTCAGCAGTTTAATATGCCGCCAACCGTAAAGCTCGCGCAGGGTTCTGCTATTGGCATCTTAATTATGGATGATGTCCATTCAGCAAAAATATAATTACTGGTTGTACAGCTACACAAATTATTTGGAGATTAATACTATGCAAGAAGATGTTTTTAAAAGTCAACATAATCAAGATGATCATGGAGAAGGTTCATCAGTTGAAGATGCGTTATATTCATCAAGCGCGCCATCAAATAAAGCACAACGATTTAAATTTGAAAAAATACATATTGCTTATGCGGTTACTGGTATTGCGATGGTTTTTGGTGCTTATTTATTACTAAGTCCGCTTTTTTCATCAACAAATCCTAGTCAAAAAGACCCATCGAGTAATCAAATGCTTGATCAACAGTGGCAACAAGTTAACTCACCTAGCTTGCCTGTTAGTGGCAATGATTATCCTGCCTATAGTCCACAGTCATTACATCAAAAGCGTGAAGCTATGACAGAGGGACAGTTGCAGTCATTAATCACGATGCAGCAGCAAACACAAAAAGAATTAAAATCAAGCTATTTAATATTGGCACAACATATTAAGTCAATAGAAAGCGATATCAGAGTACTCAAAGAAGGTATGGCTAAAATGACACAAAATAGTGATGTAATGCAAAAAGCTCAAACTGCACTAAGTAGCATTGAAAGTCAATTGCAAGCGATGAGTGCAGCAAAGATGGCAAGTATTGATAAGCTGAATTTAACGGCGATTGTTGATGGGGTTGCTTGGCTTGAGGATCAAAATGGTTACACCCGTACAGTAGTCAAAAATAGTGACATTCCCGGTTATGGCAAAGTGCTAAAGATAGATGGCATTCATAATAAAGTCTTTATGTCATCTGGTTATGTGTTTTCATAAATACATTGGAGCTTGGTTATGTTAAATCATTTGTATCAAGGTGTTGAAGAGTGTTTTGCTTGGCTTGATAAGTTTAGTAAAAAGTCTTTGACAAGCTACTGTGAATTAGAAAGCGCTGATGATGAACATACGTTGATCACTAAGGATGGCGCATTGCTTTCAGTCATTGATTTCTCAGGTGTGAATAAATTAATTTCGGATCTTGAGTTCAAAGAGCTGGCAGGTCATTTGCAACAAGCGCTAACACCATTGCTACAAAAACAAGGACATATTGTGAAGTGTTTATATCGATATGATCCAAGTGAGATTGATGAACAAATCGATAGACTTCAACAACCAAGCATCCATACTGCCAAGCGCCTTGATATGCCATTGACTGATTACTTTGCTCAAACCAAAGAGCATCTTTCTCAGCAGTGTAATTTTGAGCAGGTTTATTTGTGTATATGGACAACTTCATCAATTATGGATAGTGCACAAAGAAAACGTGCATTCACGCATAAAGCCAAATCTATTAAAGATTTAGAGCTCAAGCTCTCTGCAGAGTCACAGCAGTTTTTAAACGTACTTCCTGAGATAAGGCTAGCACATCAATCGATGATGTCGCTGATGAGCAATGCGTTAAACGTCATGCAGATAAGTATGAAGCGCTTGACAGTAGGTCGTATATTATCGACTATCAAATGGCAGATAACACCAAATCATCAGCAAAAAACTTGGCAAGCTTTATTACCAGGTGAAACACACTATTTTGATACAAATAGTAATGGAAGTCATGCAAACTATTTACTTTGGCCAAGCTTCTCTGAGCAGCTGTTTACCGAGGATGGTGTAAATAGGTCATTATCTGAAGCAGCATTTGGTGAATACTACTATGCCCCAGTTACTATTGAGTTGTTTCCAAAAGATATCAAACCGTTTTTCAACTTATTTCGCGCATTGGTTGAGAGTAATATCCCTTGGCAGATAAGTTATAGTTTGTCACACAATGGCATTAATGTGAGCAAAACAAAATCAACTTTGGCGCAGTTCTTAAAGTTTTGCTCGCATGAAAATCGCCTGATCTGTGATGCGCATCGGTTATTAAAGAGCATAGAAGAAAAAAGTGACGTACCGGTTGTCAAGCTATCTGTTAGTTTGGTTACTTGGGCTGCTAAGAATGATATTGATCGACTCATGCAACAAAAGTCAATGCTGATCAAAGCGGTACAAAGTTGGGGTGGGGCACAAGTATGTGATAAGTTTGGTGACCCGACAAAAACAGTATGTTCAACTTTATTAGCACTTGACAAGCAACATGTTGCAGGGGTTGTTGGTTGTCCATTAAGTGATGCAGTTAAATTGATGCCTCTGTTTAGACCTGCATGTTCATGGGAGTCAGGTGCCACCATTTTTAGGACACCAGATGGCAAAACATGGCCATATCAAAGTGGTTCTTCTTTGCAGGTTAGTTGGGTTGAGCTTGTGTATGCACGCTCTGGTGCAGGCAAATCGGTATTATTAAATAAACTGAATCTAGGAGTATGTTTAAGGGCAGGATTAGATGAGCTTCCGTATATTTCAATCCTAGATATCGGTGAATCATCTTTTGGATTAATCCATCTTTTACAGCAACATAAAGAGAATACTAAGGGTATGGCACTTGCCCAAAGTTATCGATTTCATTTATCTGTTGAAGATGCGATTAATCCATTTGATAGCTATTTAGGCTCAAGAGTGCCCAATATGATGCATCGGCATTTTCTCGTGAACTTCATCTCTATCTTGATGTTAGAAAATATTACGCATAATCTACCTGATGGGATGAGTGCGATGATCACAATGGTGATTGATATTGTCTATCGCAATGCTAATGATGACAATCAGCCAAAGCTTTATTTAGGTGGTGTTGCTGCTAAAGTCGATGCGTTTTTACAGACGCATAATGATCACGATATTGACTCCAACATAAGTAGTTGGTGGGATGTGGTTGATTATTTATTTGCACAGGATGAAATATCACTGGCACAATTGGCGCAACGCCATGCTTCACCGTTATTAGTTGACTTGGTATCAGCGGTACATCATCCATCTATTGTTGATTTGTATGGCAAACTGACCTTGAACAATGGTGAAAGTTATATTGAATACTTTTGTCGCAATATTGCCAGTTGTATTCGTAATTACCCAGGTGTCAATGTGGTCACTAAATTATCAGTCACTTCACGTGTGACGGCATTTGACTTATCCTCAGTGGTGACTACCGGTAGCGCCAGTGATGAGAAGAAGTCAGCTATTGCTTATATGCTAGTAAGGCATGCAACATCAAATCAGTTTTATTTAAAGACAAGTGATTTAGATGGTTTAACTGACAACTACAAGCACCATCACACCCAAAAAATTAAATCGATGATCAATATTCCTAAACGTATTGTTTTTGATGAATTTCATCGCACATCGAATTGTTGGCCAATCCGCCAACAAGTAATCAAAGATATGCGCGAGGGTAGAAAGCAGAATGTACAAGTTGTTCTAGCATCTCAGGCATTAGCGGATTTTGATCCTGTCATCCTTGAGTTTGCAACATCTATTTTTATTTTGAGCGGGGGCAATCATAGTGCTCTGAATCAAACAGTTAAAACATTTGGGCTGAATGAGACGGAGCGCTATGCTTTGCAAAATTATGTTCACGGTCCTAGTGCCACTGGGATGACTTTTTTATCACAGTTTCATACCAAATCAGGGATCAACACACAGTTATTAAACTTAAGTTTAAGCGCCTATGAACTATGGGCTTTTACGACAACTGCTGAGGATATTTATCTTCGCGATCAACTGTATGAGCATTTACCTGTAAATGAAGCGCTTTTGCAGTTATCACAAGCGTTTCCAATGGGGACGGCTAAACGTTATTTTGAGATGCAGTCTCAGATTTATCCAGATAAGAGCATTTCTTTTTTATCAAATGCGTTTATAAAAAAAATATTGATGCAAGTATCTGGCATCACTGAGCTTAATCTTGAGGATAGGGAGTATTAAATGTCTTTACATCATGAAATAAATAGTTATTGGGCATCATTCTCAAACGCCTATATCAATAACTTATTAGCAGCTTTTGAGCAAATCGAAATCGATAAGAGTGATCTTTATAGTACTGAAGATTATCATGAGCTTGAGGTTTTTTTTGATCAAAGCTATATCTGGCCTGCAACTAAAGAGAATGTCATTAGTATTATTGAAGTGGCTAACATGTTGCCAACAAAAATACTCATGTATTACATGCAACGTTTAGCAGAGGAAAATGCGGATATATTTGATGCGTTTTACATCACTATAAGCAGTGAATCTAATCAGGATTTTCAATACTTGCTTAAGCGATGCATCTCTTTTGAAAAATGTCAGATTATTACCAGAGTGATGTGTTATGAGCGCCTGCATACCTTAGAAAAAGTATTAACTCGTGCAATGGATGAAGTATGATGAAACAAGACAACTTAAAACAAGTTATGCAAAATATTTCATTCTACCGTGATAATTTCAGGTTATTGATCAAGGTGATTATCGTGAGTTGTTTGATTAATATCGGTTTATTGTTGGCATGTTGCTATTGCTACCATAGTAAGGAAGAAAAATTTCTAGCAGTCAATGACCGCGGTGTGATCAAACAAATCATGCTATCTAAGACGCCAAGCATCAATGATCAGATGGTTATTAACTGGGTTAGCCAAAATATTGTAAAAGTTTATGCGTTAGATTTTCTAAATTATCGGCATGAGCTAAGTGGCATTGAACCACTGTTTACCAGTGACGGTTGGCATAGCTTTAATAGTGCGTTTGCTAATACTTTGGCTCAGATCAAAAGTAAGAAAATTGTGGTTAGTGCGACACTGAATGATGTGCCAGTCGTGACAGCCAAAGGCTATCTATCAGGTATTCGTAGTTGGAAAATACAAGTCCCATTACTCATAAGTTATGCCAAAGCAGATGAAGTACAAAATATCCAAGTGATATTACAAGTGACTATTCAACAGCAGCAAGCCAAAGATGCGAATCAAAGTTTATTTGGCATCGCACAAATTATTCAAAGCAGTAATTTAACATTTTAATTTTTTAATCGCGTTTATAAGGAAGCCTCATGTTTAAGAAAAAAACACGTTTGAAACGCATAAAGAAACTGCTATTAATAGATGCATTGAAGATGCAAAGCAAGGCAATTATCAGTCTTGTCACAAACTTATTTTCAGTGCCGACATCGCAGACAAACATTTGCTATGACGATCTTAAAAGGCTGGATATCAATGATGACAAGCTGATATTGATCACCAAAAAATTGCGTCTGATATACAAAGGGTGTTTGGCAGTTGCTGCAGTCATATTTATATATTGTCTGTGGTTGTTATACAGTAAGCTATATTGGCTTTCTTTATTGGCATTTTCAGCAGTCATATTAAGTTTAGCTCAAGCGTTTAAACATCACTTTTGGTTATATCAAATCAAACAAAAACGTTTTGGATGTAGTTTTCATGATTGGCTGTTTAGCTTTACAGGTAAAGGGGGAAAGAAAAATGATTAGCTTTGCGCAATCAACAAATGATGCTTCATGGAAGGTGCTCAATGAAATTTTTGGCATTGATGGGCCGGCTAGTTCAATTAATGATACGACGCATACTGCCTTTAAAGCGATTATTTATCACTTTAATCTTGGGCTTTTGAGTGTAGTTATTTTTATTTATGCTTTCATTGTGATTATTGGCACCATAAATACAGCAAGAGATGGTACGTTTCTAGGGAAAAATTGGGATTCTTATTGGATCCCTATTCGTAGTGTTTTTGGTAGTATGGCGGCAATTCCCGTCAAATCTGGATTTTGTTTTGCGCAATATCTTGTCTTTATGGCGTTGTCGACAGGGATCTATTTTGCCGACTATGTCTGGCAATCAGTAAATAGTGATATTGCAAATCAACATTTGCCACCGGTGATTAGCTCTGATATTTCCTCGGGAATTAAAGACGATATTGGTACTTTTATGCTAGCGAATTTTGCAGAAAATATGATTAAGCTAAACCAAAATTTATGCACGCCTGCTGGGGAGTACGTAAAATGTACGATGCCAATTAAAGCGGATAATACGCCTGCGAATATGATCAATATTGCTGATTCCATCGCTGCAAGCTCAGCGGGTAACTTTGCATCTTGGCAACCTTTTTTAAATCAAGGTATGAACACATGGTCATTTTTGGATGGTAATCAGTATCAACAAGTAAAAATTGCCAATGTGATCTATCATGGCATGTTTGATGTTTACCCACCGATTAAACAAAGAAATGATTTTACTCAAGCGATTAATCAGTACGCTCACGATGCTACTAATTTAACAAACATTATTAACTATTCTCAAAACCCGCAAAGTATTGATCTAAATTCACAGGCTCTAATTAAACTCTCTGACAATATTATTAATGGACTTGAAAAAAGGATAAAGAAAGACCATGATCAAGAAGCTAATAACAATAATGTTGACACGACAAAAGGTTGGTGGAATGCAGATCAAGAATACCTTAATCTAGACAAAAGTTTTTCAAATAACCTAGAGAAGTTTTATAAAAACTTTAAAGTTTTTGATCAGTTGCAGCAAAGCAATGCAAACTCAATGGTAGATATTGATCTAGATAAGGTCAAAGTGAACTATTACCACAATAGTATAGATACAAACAAGCTGATGACAGGTAATTATCAGGAGGGCGATACAGATCAAACAAGTCTTATCACAAGTCCATGGTTCCAGTTACATGAGAGTGATCGTGATGCTAAAACGCAAAACAAATTAGCTTTTGATATGCGTAAAGTTCAAGATACTTTGACAAAAGCATTCCAAGGCAATGATAAATACTGCGTGTATTTAGGGCAAAAACTAATGGTGAGTGATAGTATTACTTCTTGTACGCAGTTGGTAAATAATATTGTGCCGATGAATATGTCCTTTCAACAAGGCCGGTTTTTATTTTTAATCAGTAATTTATTAAGTGCAGATGAAAAAAGTAATCAACCAGCTTTTGAAAAAGATCAGCTAATTGCAACAGATACATTAAAAATATTAACTTTCTTAAGAAAGAATCAAGTCAGTTTTTTGCCTGCCAACCATATTGAGCGTGATGTGGCGTCACCCGCATCACAATTTATCTCAACAATGCTAGCAAAGATGTCCGTTAATGATGATATTGGTCAAAATAGCATTATGGCACAAATATACAACATAGGCAGTGCAGTTAATACTAAAGGAACAAGCGTTGTTCAGGATCATTTTTCGATGATGCAACAAATTCAAGGCGTGGGCTTTTCAATTATACAAACAACGATATCAACTTTACTTAGTATTTATAATGCATTTGATGGTAAGGTGTATGATTATAGGTCACGGATTGCGGTCGCATATAGCGGTTTATCAGCATTAGCAATAGGTTTAAGCGCTACACCGTTTACAGATATTGGCTCAACAACAGCTGCTCTTGGCATTGGTGGGATTCAAATAGGATTTGGTTCATTAATGCTTAAGATTATGAGTTCTTTTATCTGGTTACCTATTGTATTCTTTGTACTTATCACCCTTTTTGGTATTGGGGTATTATTTGCTTTAATTATTCCATTGGCACCATTTATTTTGTTTTGGGCAGGGAAAATCGCTTGGCTTTTATTGGTGATAGAAGCGCTGATTGCAGCTCCAATTGTTGCTCTGGGTATTGTTTACCCGCAAGGACATGAAGTGTTTGGCAAAGCCGAAACGGGTATTCAGATTATGTTGAATATTGTATTGCGTCCTGTGTTAATGATCGTCGGATTATTAGCAGGCATTGTCCTAACCTATGTCGTGATTGGTTTTTCAGCAACAGGTTTCCATTCTATTATGTCGCAAATCAGCGCTCTTTTTGATGGTAGTTCGGTTTATGTTAATGGTACCTTTAGTTTGTTGTGTGTATTGCTTTATGCAAGCTTTATAGCGATAGCTTTTAATAAATGCTTTTCGTTAATTTACTTGCTACCGGATAAGGTACTGCAATGGATTGGACACAATGCCAGTGAAAGGGCAGGTGTCGAAGACTTGCAAGAGATGAAGTCGGCCTCGTCACAAAACGCTTCAGGATTAGCGCAATCAGGCACGCAAGCTGAAGAAAAAGCGAATCAAGCGCAAACACAGTACACAGACTCCATGTCTTCAGGTATGCAGAGCTTTACCTCTGCACGGTACCCAAAGGAAGGCAAAAAAGAAGGTGAAAAAGAAGGCAAAAAAAATCAAGCTGATGCAGGTACAAGTACAAACCCAAATCCATGAGGAAGAAAGATGTTAAAGAAAATATATTGTGTATTCGTGGGAAGTGCTTTGCCATTGCTTGGCTTTTCACACAATCCTCAGTTAAATGTTTCATTAAAAAACAACTGCCCCTACCCGCTACAAATCACTGTGGCACAGTTAAATGATGGTTATAATGTGGTTGCTGGCAAAGAAGTTACAACAACTGTCTTATCAGGACAAACAATAAAGAATGTGGCGACATATGGTACACCTAATATAAAAGTTTCAGATAATAGAGGTGGCTATATGGTTGTTAATTTGTCAGATCACTACAGCTTTCCCAATTGGTGGGGGCATATTAATCAAATAAAAGGTAATGACTATCATGACCTCAGTCGTGGCGATTGGAGTGAAAGCAACGATGGAGATATAGCCAGTGCGCAAGCAACTGCTTGTGGCAATATCTCTCTATTTGCTTTAGGTCTAGGAGATATATCCATCAAGCAGAATGGTCAGGATGTATTCTATCGTGGTGTTGATATTAATAATGGTGTTTATCAGGTGTTTTTTAGTGCTAGCCCGACGATGTGTAATATTAGTAAAGGTAATATAAATTGTGATAACACGAATATTGGCTACACAAAGATAGGAGATAGAGTGTTATTTATTTGCCAACATAAGAACCAAGGGTCACCTGTTTGTAGTTGGTTATCCAATAAATCATCTGATATGCAGAGCACTTCTATTTATTAATATACCCATCACAAGTCATTTTACAGAATTTCTTGCTTTGTACTTCCCGCACTTATACCAAGTTGGATTGCTTTGAAACTAAACACCACAAAATGATTGTTTTTTGTATTTTATAGGGTTAAGTGACAAGAACCACTATGGATTTTTGTTATTTCTAAATTTAGCGCCTAAATCGGTGAATAATCTGGCATTAAGTGCACGGAAGGCTGCATTAATAAAGCTGTTACCAATTTGGTTGAGTGTTAGTGTGTTGATCGGCATTAGCTGATAATACATTTCATCAAACCATGTATTACCAATATTTTCAAGCCATGTGAGCGCACTTTGATGTGTGAAAATATATCGATCAAATCCATCAGACCTTATAATTCTACGTTGTTCGGATAATATCCCATCCCTTGAGAGTACCACCAGATATTCTTCTGTAAAGAAAATGATGGCATGATAGTATTGACCGTTATAATAGATCCTTAGCAAATAAGTCCCTTTACTGAGTTGGTTAAACATGTTGTGATTAGGACCTTGCTGCCAGTCTAAGTTTTCCATAAAAGGCATATCATCAATTCTCATGTTACAGCGTTCAATAAAAGAGAGCATATTTTCAATATGCTGCGATGTGTCCTCTTGTCTTGAGAGCTCTGCAAGTGCAGCAAGTATTGCTGCCAAGTAACTCAGTGTCGACCCACCTAAAGTATCATTAATAATCAGCCTATTTGCAATGTATTCAGCACGAATGAATGAGCGGTTAATTACAGGTTGCAAGAGCACTGCTTGCTCAAAATCATGATCGCACAAAAGTGGATCTGAGTTTGTCGTGGTATTTGTAGTGTTTGATGTATGGCATGTTTGGTTCCCAGATGTTGTTTGTGTGGCGTTATTAAACACAGCATTACTTTCTTCAGGTGGAAGGCTATAAGCGTAGTTGCAGCAGCACAAGCCAAAACTTACAAACAGTGATGCAATATTTTGCCATGAAATGGGATTATATTTTTGATTTGTCTTTATCATCGTGTCCTCATTTTTCTTTAGTGTTTTCCATTTCTACTATCATTTCTACTATACCCATGCAAAATGACTCACGAGTGGTATAAGCGAATTTATAGGCTCCGAATTGGGAAGTATATATACAAGCTGTCGTCGATTGTTTAAAAATTGTAGGTAGTCGTTAATGAGCACCCAAAGACTATTCCAAGCGCTATTGTTATTAGTTAATCTTATAGGTTAAAACAATATTACGATTGCATTGATATCGTGGTCACAGATTTAGAGTAGGTGTTATGAAAAAAATAGTATTTAATGCCCTGATTACCATCGCATTAATTCACATCAAATTATCTTTTGCCAATGGTAATGTACACAGCCTGAATATTTCCACTCCTAGGCTTGAGTTCTACAACATCAGGGGAGAGCCTATGACAATACAGTTAACTAAAACTGATATTTCACCAATAACACAAAACTTCCATTGTAAGGGCGATCGCTGTCAAATAAATATCCAGAATCTCGATATACCACAGGGTGTTTATCATGTATCTGTAAATTACCAAGGCAGGATTCTATCTACACAAAATCTTAAACTTGTAAATTATCACAATGCTGCGTATCAATATTTACCAGTCAACAACAGAACTATTGGAGAAATGGCGCTCAAGCTCATAGCAGAGCAAAGCCAAGTACCTTATGCAAAACTTAAGGTTGATTTACGACAGTTATTCAAGCTTAACAACACAAATGCATCACTGGATGAAAAATTGGGTCAATATGTAAACGATATGTCAAACTTGATTAATAATAGCGCCATCATTAATTTGATATTAGATAAAATAAATAGCCATTTGATTATCTATAATCCAAAAGAAGATGAGTTTATTCTTGCAGATGGTGCTGGAGGGTTTAAAGCTTTAGCAATTGATTTAACACGCAATTTTGTATCTGGTGTTGCAACAGGAATTATAGCCAATGAGATCAGTAGTTTGATTGGTATTGGCGGGTCTGGTTTAAATGAAGTTATCGATATGCTTAGCAAAATAGAAAGTCAGTTAATAGCGATAGAAGATAAAATAAATCAGCTGGAGGGAATGTTTAGAGATTTTGCTAATGAATATGAAAATGATCAGTATGAAGGCAAGTTAAGTCAACTTCATGATGATCAGAAAAATATCTCAGGCATATACAATACATTACAGTATAAGATTGGAGGGGCGATCGAGCATAATAAGCAGCTTGTTTATGAGCAATTAAGTCATAATGAAGATCTGGTGCAAATCTCAAAAAAGGCAGATGCAATAACAGTGAATTTCAAACTTTTAATCGATAAGTTGCAAAAGCTCGAGCTGTCAAAGTATGAAAAAATAAAAACAATGGCAATAGGCGACCCTGAACAAGTAAGAGAAAATTACAATCATACACTTGGGGTATTATCAATAAAGCTTGTGCTGAGTTTACAGCAAGCCTATAACGTTGAAGCGGCAGCGATTTACTTACATTACAACGGTTATCAAGACATTGTATTAGCGGATGAGCATTTTAACTTAAATCATTTAGATTACAAAAGTGCCATGTCGATACTTGATAAGCTATATAGTGAGCGAGTTACTGAGATTGTAAACATTGATAACCAGTATCAAGATCAAGGACCGCAAATATTGCTAAAAGACAAACGCACTAATTTTCAAGATATTGGTCCAATATTTCCAGGTTCACTGCCATCAGGCAGCTATGTAAAGAGCTGCAAGGATATGTTTTGGGATCGAATTAACAATACACTGTCAGCTAGGTGCAGCCCTACTTCAAAAGTCAACTTTGAGAATATTTTGTTGCAAATACCAGTGGTAACGTTAAATTTACAGTTTTGTGATCCGGGAAATGATATTTCTAATCATGATGGTGTGCTCGTATGTGCTTATACAGAAGCAGTTCCTTTTGGCTCTTATAAAGACTCTTGTTCTGTTGAGAACTACGATGCTTCGGGTATATTACAAGCATGGTGTAGTGGCGGAGATAAGTCTTCGTATATCGTGCATACAGGTGCTAGTATTCCTGAAGTAGTGACGTTTTTTATTCCGAGACAAACTGTTTTCAAAGACGCAGGAAAATGCCAAGCACCAGATATGATTGTGAACCATAATGGGACGCTTGTTTGCAGTAGTTCAGGAGACTTTGAATTATTTAAAGGTGATTATCAGGAGAAATGTTCGAGTGATGCAATAGAAGATACTTTTCACTATAACAGGAGCAATCATTTTTACACAGCATATTGTCCTTTTCCGCTAGATACATTGGCAAAAAGGCATCCGACGACATTAAATATGGACAATTGTCGCTCACAAGTATTAGATGTCGATGACTATGGTGATTTAATCTGTGCTGATCATGATAAACGACAAGGCTACCCTTATGGCAATTGGTTAAATGATGAAGTTAAAAGTAAGCATTTTGAAGGGTATCGTCTGCTAAGGGTTGAGTATAATAATGGTACAAAGCTCCAATTAGATTATTCCAACTGTCAGCCAAATAGTAATGTTGAGCTTGAAGATGGGCAGCTGGTGTGTAAATTTACGCGTTAAAATAGTATGTGTGCAAAATCGTAGTATTTTTACGTAGATTGAACGATAGAAATAACGTTTTGACTATATTTCTTGCTGATGCCTTATTGTGAGTTTGCTTTGATATACATTGCGCTGGTTGAGCACAAACGTTAGGAGAAAATATATGAGAGCACAACAGCAAAAAGAGCAAAAAAAGCAAACTAATACAAATACAAAGTATCGATGCAAACTAATCGCTTTAGCCGTGCCAACGATCATTGGTATGATGAGTTTAACCGGGTGTGGTGGTGGAGGTGCGGGATCTAACTCCTCAACCCCCAATCCTCCATCGCCAAAAGCAGGGGTTACGATCGATAACTCTTTGCCAGAAACCGCGCTTGTGAACAATGATGCATTATTAGGTTTAACCATTCATAATGATGATACAAAGTCCAATGCATACTATAGTCAAAAACAGGCACAATTTGCATTAGCGGATGCTGCGCAAATACTTCATATTCAGCGTATTAACTTACCAGAAAGCAGCTCAATGCAATACAAAATTGCCAATGTACATCAACAAAACAGCTGTTGCAACACAATCGATGGAAGTGATTGTAATGTGACATTGAGTGATGGTCATGCGTGTGAATTAAGCATTGATGTTTCAAGTACAAAGCCTCAACTACTAGATAACAAAATTGATATTGTCACAGATAAACAAACTTATTCAATTCCAGTGAAGATTAATTATTTGGCTGATGATGCTAAATATCAATTTCCGCAGTTAGCGATTAATCGCCAGATAAATGTAGTACCAGGAAGTACCGTTAGTCTGAGCGTGAAAAATATAGACCAACATCAAGCCATTAATGATTTGCAAGTTCATTTGCCAAGCTGGTTAGTTAAATTGGCTAGAAATATGCAATTAACAAGAGTCAATAATCTCGCACCTGGTGAATCACAGACTTTTAGTTTTGTGCTGGATGCTAGTCAAACAACCATTGATGCGTTGAAAGCAAATTTGCAAGCGCTAAATGCTAATCAAACGACCCATCAAATAAGTATTACTGCAGCAAATATCAAAGCTATTTACCCACAAATTAGTGCTAGCATTGATCCTGTAAACTTGAGTGACCAAATTTATTTTAATAAGCCCGCTGAGCAACAAATTAAGCTTATGAATGATGCTAATCAACCAATCAAAATAAGCACGATACAATCAACTTTACCAAACGGTGTGACTATTAATACTAAGGGCTCAACATGCCAACAAGGTAGTGAGATTAAAGCAAATAGTCAATGCGAATTAGCCATTGATGCAGGTGCTGATGCCATTGGACAAGGAAAGATTATGTTTACTTTTGGTTTGAATACTTACACTTTTAGCAAGGCCACAGCAATTAACGTTGGCAAAGTAGCGATCGAACCTCATCCAACCATGATTAATATCCCAACCACAGGGAGTGGGCAAACAAAAATGACTGTAATCAATACTGGGGCTTTTGTTTGGCAGCCGAGTACACAAGCAAGTGATTATCTTATTACAGCGGATCCATCTGCTAAAGTAGCGCCCACAGGGTTGTCAATTGTGAGCTCAAAAGATGCCGATAATTGTCTTTCAGGGCATTTTGTGCCTTCAGGAAAAAGTTGTAGTATTGTGTTTAATGCAGACAGTACGCTTAAAAATGCTATTTATAATTTTACGATTAAAGCGACAAATAATTTAGATAAAGATACGACAACGACATTAACGACAACGGGTGTCCATGCTTATATTGATGCATCATATAACATGTATCAAGGGGTAAAGAGGGTGGTGCTTGCAAATGATAGTGACAAAGATGTCAATTTTACGACGCAGCCTTTGCAGCTCTTTAGTATATACAATGGCAAAAATGCTAATACGGATAAAGGTCCATGGTGCACCAGTATTACCTGCCCAAATAGTTGTATTAGTGATGTGAAAGATCAAAACACCTATGAATTAAATCCAAGTAAATCATGTTATCTATATCTGCACAGCAATGCTCAAGCACCTATGATAAAGGTAGGAAACACCGATAGTGAAAAATTATCTATCACAACAAAGGCTGATAAGTTTGCCTTTTCGCTACAAAGCAAGCCTGTTTTATATGTTGGTGGAGCATTTACTGCAACCGGTCAAGGAAAACAAACTATAAATAATATTGCGATGTGGGATGGGCAGTCTTGGCAACCTTTGGCACAAGGCGTCGATAATAGCGTTAATACCATAAAAGTTGCTGCAGATGGGAACGTTTATATTGGTGGGAAATTTAACTATTTTAATGCAGGTAAGGTGCCAGCAAATCTAATTGGTCAATGGGATGGGCAACAATGGCAAACGCTAGATGGTGGTCTAAAAGGTGCTGACGCTAACGCTGCACAGGTGTTTGCCATGGATTTCACGCCAAATGGTAGTTTATTTGTTGGAGGAAGCTTTAATGATTCCAATAACAAGCAATTAAACAATATTGCGCAGTGGCAAAGTAACAAGTGGATCCCTTTAGCAAGTGGTCTGAATGGTCCAGTTTATACGATATCATCGCCTGGTAAGCTTGATATTGCTGATCACCCACAAAATGATGATGTGCTTATTGGCGGAAAATTTATATTGTCATCTGGAGATCATGTAGCACAAAACATAGCAACTTGGGCTCAGGGTAAGTTTATTGATTTTGGTGGTGATGTCAAAGTAACTGGTGGATCAGTAAAAACGATTATTAGTAGCAGTAAAGATAATCAACTGCATGCCATCATCGGTGGTGAGTTTACGAGCATTAATAACACCGCAGATACAAATTATATATTCTCCCTTAGCTCTGCAGGAATACAGTCGATGACAACAGATGCTGCAAGCTTAGGTAATGTGTATGCTCTAGCTGGCGATCACCATCAGGATGTATATGTAGGTGGCGACTTTTTAAACTTGGGCGCTGAAAAACTCAACCATATTGCTGTCATCCAAGATGAAGCATGGCATCAATTAGGTGATGGCGTTGATGGGCAGGTTGATGCTATTGCTCCTGAGTATTTCAATAATACGACATCACTGTATGTAGGTGGCAAATTCAAACATGCGGGAGGAAGTTCCGCACAAGGCATTGCACTATGGGATGGTGAAAGTGACAAGTGGCAACCAGTTGGTGGTAGTCTTAATGGTGATGTCAATGCGCTAGCTTATGGCAATATTATGCAAATTAAGTCAATTGCTGCTGCAGGTTAATAATTTTTTCAAAATTAATGAGGTATATCAAAAAGAAATTGATGAAAATATTACAAGTAGGAGTTTTGTCTCGTACCTTTTAGAAACTTTAAAGATTCAGGTTGACTTAATTATAAACAGTAGAAAAGGGGAAATTGCATATGCCATTACAAGGTTTAACACAAAAACTAATAGATCTAAAAGAAAATAACAGCAATATCTTATCTGATGATGAGCTAAAAAATGTATATAACGAAGATCCTGTTTATTATTCTGGCAGAGAAAATTTTGAAAAAGCAAAATCACAGTTATTAATTCTGTTTGAAAAGATAATTTCTCTTAATAGGAGTAATCTCAATAGATTAGAGGAGCTTGCTAAGAGAATAAAGGGTGAGTTTGAATTTGAAAAAATAACCTCTAAAGATGATAAGTCCGCAATTTTGAGTTCTCTCAAAAAAGAACTGGAATTTATTTATGTTCAACATGCTAATGAAGTCAAAAAAGTAGAATCCTCAGACATTAATCATCTTGAGTTGAATAAATGTTGGCAAGGGGTATACGTCAATATGTTAAGTTGGAGTTCCAAAATACGAGGCACAACATTCAAAAGCACTGTTATAGATATTAAAAGAACTCTTATTCAGCAACTTGCTCGAAAATTTATGTCATCCCATATAAAAGACTATATGGTTCTAAATGAAGTTCATATCGTTAATGCACTTTTTAACTTAGTCGCTGATGGATACGGATTACAATCTATACAAGATGTTTTTGCGCCTCAATCCGTGGAAGAAGAACATATAGAAGGGATTTACAACTTTGTATCACAAAATATATCATATCAGATGTTTCAAGATGAATTTTTCCGTCGTGGCATATTCCCTGAAGAAATCTCTCAATCTGAATGCCAGAGGTTATTAGACTTTTTTGAAGATAAAGAAGATGATTTGGATACTTATTATGCTCTCTACAGGGGGAAAGGGGAGGCTGACATAAAGAATCAGGATCAGGCTGGTTTGCAAAGAATTTCTAATCATATATTTGATGTGGAGATGACTAAATTAGGTTTAACGAAAAGTGATAGCACAACAGAGATAAAAGATACAAAAGATAAAGATGGTCTAACCAAGTGCATTATCTCAGCTAATGACATTTTTGTATATGAGTATGTGAAAGATGAGGATACGATAACTTATAAAGTAACACGTCCATTTGAGTTTTCTGACCTTGCACGCTTCTCAGTCAATGAGAAATATCACAGAAGTTTTGGGGAGACATATTTGCAGTATCTAAGTCAGAAAGACATTTTAAAATCAGGTTGTAGAGATGATATTATTGTTTTTTCTCTATTAAGTAAAAAAGAAGAGCTTGATAATGATTCATTACAATTCATTAGTAAGGTTAAATTTGATATAAATCAAACAAACCTGACGGGGAAAGATGTTCTTTCATTGATTATTGATAACAATCATTCGAATGTCTTTAATGAAGAATTTATCGAAACTAAATATTCTTCTCTTACAGAAGGAAAAAAAGCTGAAATCATGATATGGGCCTCTATGAATGGTCATGCTAATGTATTAGCAAAGCTTAAGGAGTTAGATCCAGACTTGGATTTAAATAAGGCTTATAATAATGGCTATACACTGGCTTTACTTGCTGCTCAAGAAGGTCATGCTAATGTATTAGCAAAGCTTAAGGAGTTAGATCCAAACGTGGATTTAAATCAGACCTCTATTAGGGGTAGCACACTAGCTTTACTTGCTGCTCAGAATAATCATGTTGAGGCATTAGCAAAGCTTAAAGAGTTAGATCCAGACCTGGATTTAGATAAGGCCAATAATAATGGGGTTACACCCGCTTTAATTGCCACTTGGTACGCTTATGTTGATATATTAGAAACACTTAAGGAGTTAGATCCAGACCTGGATTTAAATAAGGCTGATAATAGAGGCTATACCCCCGCTTTAATTGCTGCTGAGAAAGGTCATGTTAATGTATTATCAAAGTTTAAGGAGTTAGATCCAAACATGGATTTAAATAAGGCCAATAAAGATGGTGCCACACCGGCTTTCATCGCAGCCCTGAATGGCCATGTTAGTGTATTGAAAGAATTACTAATCTTAAACTGTGATATTGGCAGCTCTAAATTTCAAAGAACAGCTGAACAATTGCATAATTTTGCGAAAGATAAATCAATAGAAATAAAGGATCGATTTTTAAAAAAGCTGGAGCCATATCGTGATACAGAGTTTGTAACACTATCTCCATTAGAAATTTCTGCTTTAATGGGAAATAAAGAATGCGAATCTATGTTAAACAGCTATAAAATAGCAAGTCAGATTGACAAGTTAGCTTTTAATATACTGGCAGATGAGCCCGAGCTTCAACAAGCTGTAGTTGAAATTAATGCTATAGGTCAATTTGATAAAGCTTCGTGGGAGAAACTAACAAAAAATCCATCTCTTAGGCACACTGTGATTCAAAGCGCTATCGCCAATAAAGATAGGCTACAAGAATAATGTGAATCAAGGTTTAAATTATGCACAGTATTTTTGTGCCAGCAACTCAAATGCTGCACATAGCCTTCCAAA
>NZ_JBXTEF010000048.1:0-2268 GCF_057495195.1 Cysteiniphilum sp.
AAATGTTTTAAATCAAGCTTGCTCACCAACTCCTTTGAATATATCTGTTTCAGTAATGCCTTTGCTTTGCTTTTTTCAGCTAAATTAGCTTTGAAAAAGACATCGTGTGGCGTGGGCAAATTGTTGCTTGATTCGTTATTTTCTGTCATTTTTTACCGCTAACAGCATCTTTTAAGCCTTTGCCCGCAGTAAATTTAGGTGCTGTAGATGCCTTAATTTTTAGCACTTCACCTGTCTTTGGATTGCGACCCTCATGAGCTGCACGTTCGCCCACGCTAAATTTACCAAAGCCAATGAAATTAACTGAATCACCATTTTTGACAATATCAGTAACTGCTTCAATAAATGCGTCAACTGATCTATTAGCATTGTCTTTGGTTGCGTTCATTTTTTCTGCGACCAATGCCACAAATTCAGCTTTGTTGTAGTTTTTAACTTCTTTTTTCTTAGCCATGTGGTTGCTCCTTTAAAATTAATATGATTAAAATATACTGTGGTGCTAGTAAATACAAGGGATTTACGAGGTGAGTTTGTCTTTTAATGACAACACCACCTGCCTAAATATTGCGTTTTTAACTCGATGCTCATTAGGCAACTGATCATAAGCAACCAAACAAGGGTGCTCTTTTTTATCGACATCTTTAACTTCACCATAAACCCAACCATCATTGATCTTAATACTGAACCAGTTTTGATGACTTTGTTGTGGTGTTAAATCAGGGTCATCTATATATGCCTTAACACCGCTGATAACACTGTCTTTATGCCATTGTGGCGCATCTTCCCATGTGAATTGCGATTGATCACCTAAAGATTCACAGTAAGCTTTATTAATATCGTGTGTGATTTTTGCTATATTTTCTATGCTCATTTGTTATTTCCTTTAAATACGAGTGCGCTTAATTGGCTCACTTTTTTGTTTAGCATCTCATCCCAAATATTGGTTTTTTCAGCCTCTAATGCGTCAAATTCAATATACTCACCCAGTTCACGCATAACTTTAGTTGTGCGTTCTTTCCGGTCAATATACATCTGCTCACGAGAACCCATGACCTCAAAAACAATATTATGCTTTGGCGTTTTAACAATAATATCAGGCAAACAGTTCAATAACTCGCCATCGATCATGACACTTTCATCAAACAATGGCTTAATCACTGTTGCGGTTAGCTTTTGCTCATGCCACCACCTAGCGCGATACTTTAATTTTTCTAACACCATGCGCTCATAACGACTATCAACAGGGATAAGCTCAAAGGGTGATAACACGGGTACAGCAAAACCATTGTAAGGTTTAAAGCTTCCTATATCATTGTTAGAATCCGTCACGGTAAAGATCACCAGATACGGCTTACTATCCTCACCTAAACGCCCCGATGATTTTTTCAAGATACCATTAAGCTCAACAACTATTTCCTTGGCTTTGTATTTGAAAATGAGCTTATTGCCGACAATATCACTAGCGACCGCAACACATAAAGCATAAGGGCGAGCTTCACCCCATCGTGACAGGGAGCCTTTTAACTTTTGCTTAATCTGCTCAATATCAGGATATGTAAAAAGAAACTCACTGGCTTTAATTTCTTTTTCCATTTGATACTTGCGAGCCGCTTGACGTAATGCCTTATAACTATCGCTGATATTGACATTGTTACAATGAATACGATTCAATCGAGCATCATCAAGGAGGCAATACAGAAATCTTGCCAATTTTGGGTATTTTGTCACGGTGCTTTTTGATGTCGAAAATTCACTTTTTTCTTTTTTGTCCTCATCACCTAAACCACCTCTAACATGCAGCCTTAAAAGGTTTGACTTACTGATGCGTTTAACTTGATTGCTCGACCCACCCGAAGAGGTAGGCGAAACTTTAAAGCGACACGTTGCGTTGTGATCGCCTCTTGAGTTGATATGTTGTAAATAGTAGTTGTCCTTGTGACTTAAAGCGATTGTCATCAAGGCGTGTTCATCCTCTTTAGTGTCACAATCACATTCAAGCCAACAATCACGATCACGGATGTACTCACTTAACGTTTTAACGATCTCTTTTTGTTGGTGGTTGCCTTTGTTTTTAATGAACACCCAAAATAAAGCATTCGCTTCATCGTCACTTAATGCGCGAACTGACACGATTCGGTCATTGTTTTTAAACTTTTTGATAACCTGCATTTATTTGTCCCTTAGATTCCTGATTAGTAGAGTAAGCCGCACCCATTGCTGAGTGCGACTCCTCGAAGAACGCAGCATGAAACTTTCACTTCACTACGC
>NZ_JBXTEF010000049.1:0-19548 GCF_057495195.1 Cysteiniphilum sp.
GCACTGAGCATCAGTCGAAGTGGGTACACTTTGGAAAATCACACGCTCATAGCGGCTTTGACTTATGCTTAGCCAACGCTTACATAGTCAAAGTGGACAGAAATATGGTCATAGCCTAATTTCTCGATAAAAAATATGGGTCTTTAATGTAAGCTTAACAGTCCAAATGCTAACAACACTAAAACAAACACCGGCAAGCTTGAGAACAAACTATCCATACGATCTAAAACACCACCATGTCCTGGCAAGATCTTACCACTGTCTTTAACACCGCATTCGCGTTTGATCATACTTTCAAAAAGATCACCCAATAGTGCGATTAACACAATCACAAAAGATAGGATAATCAAAATGGTTTGCTCATAGCGACTGTGACTAATAATAAGCGCACAAACAACACCCGCGAGCCCACCAAATATCACACCTCCCACTAAGCCTTCTATCGTTTTCTTAGGGCTAATCACCGATGCCAGTTTCTTTTTGCCATATTGACGTCCTACAAAATAAGCACCACTATCAGCAAGTGTCACGACCAACATCATTAGCAATAGAAATGATGGTTTTTGTTGATGCAGTAACGAGATTGACACCCACAGCGGTACAATCACAAAAAAACCGATGAGATAGCGCACGCCATTAGATAACGAATTAAATTTAATCTTTGGGTAGCGTAGAATTAAGTAAAATGCAAAAACCCAGAAAACACAGGATAATACCAACACAGGCAATCTAAAGAATTGCGACAGATAAACTAAAACAAGCGTCGCAACCAAATAAAGAATACGTTTAGGCAATGTTTTTGCATTAGCAAAAGCAGCCCATTCCCATGCAGCAAACAATAAGATAATTGCCACTGCCGTATCAAAAATCGTATCACTTAAGCGAAAGATCGCCCATAACACGATAAGACCTAAGATAACTCCAGTAATGATTCTTTCCTTCACACTTTCCCCTTCATTTGCTCATCCGTTTTGCCAAAGCGTCTTGTACGCTTTTGATATTCATCTAGCGCCAACTTAAAATCTTTTTTTGAAAAATCAGGCCAATACTTGTCGCAAAAGTATAACTCAGCATATGACAACTGCCAAATCATAAAATTGCTAATCCGTTTTTCACCACTGGTACGAATCAATAAATCAACAGGCGTTTGAATTTCTTTAATCAAGCATGCATTAAAATCTTCTTGGCTAATTTGATCAATTTCATCAACCTTCAATACGCCACTTTGCAGTTGTTGTAATAGCTTTTTAGCAGCCGTCAACACTTCCCATTGACCACTATAATCAATCGCAACATTCAATTGCAGTCCGGTACAATGCGCTGTTTCTTTTTCAGCATTGCTGATATTATGAATGACCTCATTAGATAGACGGCTACGATCACCGACAACATGTAATCGTACATTATTATCCTGCATCATCGCCACTTCATTAACAAGCACTTCTGAAAATAGCGTCATCAGCGTGTTGACTTCCTCTTGTGGCCGCAACCAGTTCTCACGCCCAAAAGCAAAAAGTGTTAATATTTGAATGTTTTTCTCAACAGCGAATTCAATCGTAGCACGCACGCTTTTAACTGCAGCTTTATGTCCTGCTGTTCGTGGAAAAAGTCTCTTCTTTGCCCAACGCCCATTACCATCCATGATAATCGCAACATGCTTGGGCATGTTATCATTTGGCATATAGCACTAGATTTCCATTAAATCTTGTTCTTTTTCTTGAACAATAACATCTGCCTTCGCAATCATATCATTGGTCAATTTTTGAATGTTTTCTTCGCCTTTTTTTGCTTCATCTTCAGAGATTTCTTTCTCTTTTAATAAGTCTTTGATATCAGAGTTTGCATCACGACGAATATTACGAATCGCTACACGCCCTTTTTCCGCCTCCGAACGCACTAATTTAACCATTTCTTTACGACGCTCTTCATTTAATGCTGGCATTGGGATACGTAAGCTATCACCCATATTTGCTGGATTAAGCCCTAGATCAGACATCAAAATTGCTTTTTCAATTTTTGAAGCTAGGCCTTTTTCCCATGGCGTAATACCCAACGTGCGCGCATCCAAAACCGTAATATTAGCGGCTTGTGAAATCGGTGTTTCAATGCCATAGTAATCAATCGTTACATGCGCCAATAAGTCAGGATGAGCACGTCCTGTTCTGATCTTTGCCAAATCATGACGTAAACTCTCTAAACTTTTTTCCATACGGTCTTTAGCATCCGCTAAAATCTCTTTAATCATAATGAGTTTCTCCTAGTCTCTAATCCAAGTGCCTTCTCTTTTGCCTTGAAGCACACGTAACAGCGCGCCTGAATTATTTACATTAAATACACAAATAGGGACATTAAAATCACGTGCCTGTACAAACGAACCCAAATCCATTACTGCCAATTCACGCTTGAGCGTTTCATTAAAACTCAAACTGTCAAATCTAACCGCATCATCATGTTTATTTGGATCTTTATCATAAACACCATCGACAGTCGTTACTTTTAAAATGGCATCCGCATCGATTTCAATCGCACGAAGCGTTGCAGTGGTATCGGTTGTCACAAAGGGGTTACCTGTGCCACCAGCAAAAATAACCACTTTGCCTTCATTTAAATAACGTTTTGCACGTTTTGGATTGGTGCACTCTAGCACACCATCAATGCCGCGCGAGGATAGCACTTCATTGTCAATACCTGCGTGCGTTAGTATATCTGATAACGCCAATGCATTAATCATCGTCGCAAGCATACCCATGGTATCAGCCGTACTTCTTTCAATTTGGTTTTGAAAATTAGCACGACCACCTCTTAGGATATTGCCTCCGCCGATGACTATAGCCAATTGCACACCTGAACTTAAGGCTTCTTTTATATCATTTACAACACCTTGAGCCGCTGATACTTGGATACCAAAGCCATCCGTTGATAGCGTTTCACCGCTTAATTTGATTAAAACACGCTTAAGTGTCAGGTGTGACATATTAATTATGCTCCTTGAACTTGGCTCATCACTTCAGCTGCGAAGTCAGTCTCTTCTTTTTCGATGCCTTCACCAACACCAAAACGAATAAAGCCAGTTACTGTTGCATTATTTGCTTTCAATAGATCTGAAACTTTTTGATCAGGGTTTTTAACAAACGGTTGACCAACTAAGCTTTGCTCATCCAAGAACTTGCGAATGCGCCCTGTGATCATCTTCTCGATAATCTCATCAGGCTTGCCACTTTCACGTGCTTGAGCGACAAATATTTCTTTCTCTTTCGCAACGATCTCTTCTGGCACTTGATCTTGTGATACAACAATTGGGTTTGAAGCAGCAATATGCATAGCAACATCTTTTGCTAAGTCTTCATTACCACCATTCATTGCGACGATCACACCAATACGACCACCATGGCTATACACACCAACCGTTTCACCTTCAAGTGCATCAATACGACGTACATTGATGTTTTCACCGATTTTAGCAATCAGGCTCTTACGCGCTTCTTCGACGCTCTGGCCACTTGCTAAAGTTAAAGCAAGTACTTCTTCAAGTGTTTTTGCATTTGAGTTAGCAACTGCAGCAACTACTTCATCAGCAAACTTCTTAAAGTTCTCATCACGTGCAACGAAGTCAGTCTCTGAATTGATCTCAACAATTACCGCTTTGTTTGCAGATTGTGACATTACGATAACGCCTTCAGCAGCAACACGAGATGCTTTTTTATCTGCTTTTGCCGCACCTGATTTACGCATTTCTTCAACTGCTTTTTCGATATCGCCACCAGTTTGAGTTAATGCTTTTTTACACTCCATCATGCCCGCACCTGTGCGCTCACGAAGCTCTTTTACTAATTGTGCGCTAATAGTCGCCATTGATTAGATTCCTTCTTGTTAATACTTTTAAAATATAAACTTATTAATTGCTGAGTTACGACCTTTTGCTACTTCAACACCCCGCCTCGCAGGCTCGGCACCCCTCTTGCAAAGAGGGGAATTAAAATCACCGTCGCCCAATTCCCCTCTTTGCAAGAGGGGTGGCAGCCGCAGGCTGACGGGGTGTTTATAAAATCATAGCTTTTCTTCAAGTGCGTAACTTCAGTTAATTAAGCTTCTTCTTCAGAAACGTCTGCTGTTTTTTCTTCTGCAATATGTGATGCTTGTTTTGCATCAATGATTGCATCAGCAAATTTGCTTAAGTAAAAACGAATTGCTTTAACTGCATCATCATTACCAGGGATAACATAATCAATATCATCAGGACTTGAGTTACTATCAACAACAGCAACAACAGGAATACCTAAGCGCTTAGCTTCTTCAATCGCGATATGCTCTTCTTTACTATCGATAATGACTAAAACATCTGGCAAACCACCCATTTCTTTGATGCCGCCTAGCGCTTTTTCTAACTTCTCGATTTCACGTGAGTTTTGTAACGCTTCTTTCTTTGTCATACGTTCAAACGTGCCGTCTTCTTGCATTTTTTCAAGATCACGTAAACGCTTAATTGATTGACGAATTGTTTTATAGTTCGTCAACATACCACCTAACCAACGGTGGTTAACATATGGCATACCACAACGTGATGCTTCTTCAGCAATCACTTCTTGTGCTTGACGCTTAGTACCAACGAATAAAATCTTGCCGTTTTTAGACGCGGCTTTACCAACAAAATTAACAGCATCTTGAAACAAAGGCACTGTCTTTTCTAAGTTAATAATGTGAATACCGTGATTAATACCAAAAATGAATTCGCTCATTTTTGGATTCCAGAATCTCTTTTGGTGACCGTAGTGAACACCAGCTTGTAACATTTCTTTCATTAAAGACATATTTTCTCCAACTATTGGGTTATTCCGCCATTACTCCCACTTTTAAACCCTTTTTAAAGGCACCCTAAAAGCGTGTCGAGTAACGTGTGGTTTCTTGTTGTTTTACATAAACATTAAGCCAAAACTAACAGCAAAAGTAATTGCAGATAGATATTACTGACAAAATGCGAGGCGGATTCTAGCATAAATCAATGATCTCTGCCAGATAAAAACTTAAGCATTGCCAAAAATAAAAAATGATATATTATAACGTTTTGCAGGATAACGTTAACAATGAAACATTTACCATCTTAAGGAACGATTGTATGTCTACCCTCTACAGAAATAGCAAACGAATCGCATTAGCTGCTACAGGCTTTCTCGCATTCATTAGCAGTTCATACGCTGATATCAAAGTCGTAGCTGCTGAAAACTTCTATGCCAATGTCGCAAGCCTAATTGGCGGGGATTATGTGAAAACCAACAGCATCATCAACAATCCTGATGCTGATCCACATTTATTTACTACCTCTGCTAATACTGCCGTGGCAATTAATGACGCGCAAGTCATTATTTATAATGGTGCGGATTACGACCCCTGGATGAAGCAGTTATTAAACGCACAATCAAACAACAATAAAGTGGCCATTATTGATGTGGCAACTTTAATGAATGCCAAAAGTGGTGACAATCCACATCTATGGTACAATCCCAATACTTTCCCAACGCTTGCTAAAAAGCTTACGGAAGTATTTAGCCAAATCGAACCTGACCATAAAAAGACCTTTGAATTAAACTATCAAACCTTTGATAAACGCTATCAAACTGTTTATAGTCAAATCAATGATATCAAAGCACGCTTTGCCGGCACCAAGGTAACTGCCACAGAGCCCGTCTTTGGCTATATGGCGGATGCACTAGGGCTAACCATGCTCGGACAAAAATTCCAATGGACGGTAATGAACGACGCTGAAGCTTCACCAAAAATGCTCGCTGACTATCAAAACTTATTTAAAAAACGCACCGTCAAAGTACTTTTTTATAACCAGCAAGTACATGATAATGTCACTGAAAACATTCTAAGTCTTGCCAAAGAGAATAACATTCCTTATGTTGGCGTTAGCGAAACCATGCCACAAAATGATAATGTAATCACTTGGCTTAAAGCCAATCTTAGTGATACACAAAAAGCACTGGAGAAAGCAACTGCTACAGAACATAACAGCAGCAAAACATCTACTGTGAAAGCAACGCCTCAAATAAGTAGCGATACAACAAAGGTAAACGCCAAAGAGGCCAAAGAAACAGTTAAAGAAGACAATCCTTTAACAAACCTTCATCAATAATATGCATGACACAATCATCATCCAATGCAAAGACCTTGTCATTGGCCATTCAGCTCAAGCACCTTTATGCAAACCTTTTGATCTGACGATTTATCAAAACCAATGGCTAGGGATCGTTGGTGAGAACGGTACAGGTAAATCCACTTTTCTTAAAACTATTCTAGGCTTTGAACCACCTATTTCTGGCAACCTAACACTTTTCTCGCAGACAATCGGCAAAAACAATCGATTGATTAGTTACATCCCGCAAGAACGTGAGCTTAACCTTAACCCAAATATCTCAGCTTTAACATTGATCAAGTCTAGTTTCAATGCTGATAAACTTGGATTACCTGCTTTTGGCAAAGGTATTGAGCAAAAAGCGCACGCCATTTTAGAGCTTGTCGGTGCTCTACACTATGCAAAGAAGCCCTTTGAAACCCTTTCAGGTGGACAAAAAAAGCGCATTTATCTTGCGCAAGCCTTAATTAATAATCCCAAATTATTGCTGCTTGATGAGCCTTTATCGGATCTTGACCCTCAAGCCAAACAAGACTTTATCCAAGCACTTAAAACCATTCATGCCAAACAAAATATAACCCTTTTGATTATCTCACATGATATGCATGAAATTGCGCATGAGTTGGATAACTTTATTCACTTCAAAAATCAACACGTGCATCTTTGCCAAAAACTGCCATGCTTAAAGGAGGATCGCAGTGTTATCTTATAGCTTTATGCAAAACGCCTTTATTGCTGGCACTTTAATTGCCATCATCTGCGGCATCGTAAGCTTCTTTGTTGTGCTACGTAAAGCTGCTTTTGCCGCTCATGGCTTGGGGCATATCAGCCTCACAGGAGCAGCAGGCGCTGTATTAATTGGCATCTCAGCAATGAACGGACAACTGATTGCTAACATTATTGCCGCAAGTATCATGGGTGCTATGGGGGATAAAATCAAAAAGAATGACCTTGCCGTTGGCATTGTATTAACCTTCTTCTTAGGTCTTGGTGCTTATTTCTTATATCTTTATCAAACCGGTTACTCAGGCTCGATTATGTCTATCTTGTTTGGCAATATCTTAACGGTGTCAATG
The DNA here is from genome assembly GCF_057495195.1 of Cysteiniphilum sp. Taxonomy (NCBI): domain Bacteria; kingdom Pseudomonadati; phylum Pseudomonadota; class Gammaproteobacteria; order Thiotrichales; family Fastidiosibacteraceae; genus Cysteiniphilum; species Cysteiniphilum sp. The sequence continues at coordinate 7,210 of NZ_JBXTEF010000049.1, forward strand.
GAGCAAATCATCACACTGATTATCATGGCGCTTATTATCATTGCCATATTACTCTTTATCTCAAGAGCACTATTTTTCACCTCGATTGATCCCCTTCTGGCGCGTGCTAAAAACATCCCTAATAAACTTCTTTCTGTTATCTTCTTTATCATTCTGGCATTAACCGTGACCATGGCATGCCAAATTGTTGGGGTGCTATTGGTATTTGCATTACTCATCGGCCCTGCTGCTTGTGCATTTCAATGGAGTGATGGCTTTTATCAAGGCATGCTACTGAGCATTATGATCTCCCTTGGCAGTGTTTGGGGTGCACTTTGCCTTGCCTTTTACGCCAACTTGCCCGCAAGTTTCTGTATTACCATGATCATTTGTGCAGTCTACGCTATTGGTCTTATCAAACAGTTAATGGTGAGATAGTCATGAGCTCTACCAAAAACGCTTTAGCTAAAATTGAAAAATTTTGCCTACAACACAATATTAAGCTTACGTGCTTACGCAAAGAAGTGCTTACTATTTTTATTGATCAATCATCACCAATTAGCGCTTATGAGCTACTTAATCTAATAAATAAAGCACAGACAATTGAGATAACGACGACAGGAGATAAGGCAACTAAGCGCTATAATATTATGTCAATTTATCGCGTCTTGGACTTCCTACAGCAATCTGCACTCATTCATAAACTACATACCAGTAATCGCTACAGTTTATGCTGCCATCCTGAGAAAAAAATGTGTCAGCTTTTGATTTGCAATACATGCGGTCAAAAAACTGAGCTGCATCATGAGTTGCTTGATAAAACATTAGAAAAATTGGCACAAGAAAGCGGCTTTCAGATTGCTGCTCATACCATTGAGATAACAGGCTTATGCCGTGACTGCGTTGGCACTCTTAGCTAATGCTTCTTTTGGTGTAACATATACGATATTAAGTGCTTGGGCAACCGGTAGTGAAGTGAGCATGCCATTATGCACACTTAAACCATGCTCAAGATGCACATTATCAGTAACCGCTTTTTGATAGCCTTTATTTGCCAACTCTAAAGCAAAGGTCAAGGTTGCATTATTTAATGCTACCGTTGATGTTCTGGCTACAGCGCCTGGCATATTTGCAACACAATAATGCACCACATCATCAACAACATATGTTGGATCTTGATGTGTCGTCGGCTTAGAGGTTTCAAAGCAGCCACCTTGATCAATGGCGACGTCAACAACAACAGAGCCTTTTTTCATCGACTTAATCATCTCTTTAGTCACAAGCTTAGGTGCCGCAGCCCCTGGTACAAGGACCGCACCGATGACTAAATCGGCTTCCTGTACATATTTTTGCAAATTATCTTTGGTTGCATAAATACAGTTTAACTTAGGTCCAAAATAATCATCTAGCTCACGCAAACGGTCTAAAGACTTATCAAGTATAGTCACATGCGCCTCCATACCAATCGCCATACGAATCGCATTTAAACCAACAACACCACCGCCAATAACAACAACATTCGCTGCAGGAACACCTGGCACACCACCTAGTAACAACCCACTACCGCCTTGCGCTTTCTCTAAACAATGCGCACCAGCTTGCACTGATAGACGACCTGCCACCTCACTCATTGGTGTTAATAATGGCAAACGCCCATTTTTGTCAGTCACCATCTCATAAGCAATCGCTGTACATTTAGACTCTAAAAGCAGCTGAGTTTGCAATGGATCTGGCGCTAAATGTAAATAAGTAAATAGCAACTGCCCTTCGCGCAACATCTTGCACTCATTTGGTTGTGGCTCTTTGACTTTAATAATCATATCCGCTTTAGAGAAAATCTCTGCCGGTGTTTGAATAATTGTCGCACCTGCTTCAACATAATCTTCATTGGTAAAACCAATCGCTTCCCCTGCGTGATGTTCAACAAGCACCGTATGTCCATGATGAACAAATTCAGCAACATTACCTGGTGTCAGACCAACACGGTATTCATGATTTTTAATCTCTTTAGGGATTCCCACGATCATTGGCTATTTCCTCCACGGTTATTTTTTAGTTTTACTCGTTTTACTTGCATTTTAAATTCTTCAGTTTTTGGTTTTTTCAGCTGTTTTTTGTAACATCTAAAAATAATTCAGGCGGAATATAACAAGCAAGACAACAAAAACCAAACATTAACTAGCAATTTTGGATAAATTTTACAACTAATTGAATAATCATGCTTTTTTGAGTTTATCGGCAGGTACACCCATCACTCTTAAAACATGTTCTGTGATTTGTGCAAAAATTGGCGCTGCTGCCGAACCCCCGCCATATGCTTCCCCTTTCGGGTCATCAATCACCACCACAGTGACAATGCGTGGATTCGATGATGGTGCAATACCGACAAATGTTGCCATATAACTATCGGATGCGTAGCCTCCTGCAATTGCTTTGCGTACCGTTCCCGTTTTACCGGCAACATGATAGCGTGGTACACGTGCTTTAGAAGCTGTTCCTCCTAGCCCTTCAACTACGGAAGTTAACATATCAACTACTTTTGCCGCAATGTCACTATTAATAATCTGGAAGGCTTCTATGTCTTCTTTTTTATTGCGTTTCAACAAAGTTGGTGGAATTAACTTACCACCATTGGCAATTGCACTATAAGCTGTTGCAATCTGTAAAGCTGTTGCATTCATACCATACCCAAAGGATAAAGTAGCCAACGGGAAATCTCCCCACTTATGTGGACTGGGCACATAACCTGAGCGCTCACCAGGGAAACCAATTTTAGTCACTTGCCCAAAACCAAATTTACGCAAGGTATCACCCAAAGCATTAGCATCAATTGATAAGATAATACGCGAAATACCGACGTTTGATGATTTCATTAAGATGTGGCGCAAATCCATCTCGCCATAATTACGAAAATCTCTGACCGTACGCCCATTGAGTTTGTAATAGCCAGGCGAAGTATCAACGATCGTATCAACATCATATTGCCCTGACTCCATCCCGGCAATAGCAGCAAATGGCTTCATCACTGAGCCTGGTTCATAGACATCTGTCAATACACGGTTGCGACGTTTCTCCGGTGTTGCATCTTGCATATTATTTGGATTATATGAAGGGTAATTAACCATTGCTAAGACTTCACCGGTTTTAACATCCATCACTATTGCGGATCCGGCTTCCGCATGATTATTGATCACACCCTCTTTTATATACTTATAAGCGATATACTGCAGCTTGCGATCAATACTTAAACTAATATCAGACCCATGTTTGACTTCGGTGTCATCATCGTTTTTACGTGCAACACCACCTTTCAAATCCTTATGAATTGAGCGAGTGCCGTCCTTACCTGTGAGGTATTTGTCATATTCCAACTCAATGCCTTCTTGCCCTTGATCATCGATATTAGTAAATCCAACAACATGCGCCATCACCTCCGCATCGGGATAAAAGCGCTTAAATTCACGCTCAATGTTTACACCCTTGACATCTAGGCTTTTAATTTGTTGCGCGATAAATGGTGACGCTTGACGCTTGAGATAAACAAAACCATGGCGCCCTTCGCGTGCTTTGATGCGTGCAATAATTGTTGCTTGTTGCGTTTTGTCTAATTCCAGCATATTAAGAATTTTACGTAAACCTGGGTCATCGCTTGCAATGTAATACGGATTGACCCAAATCGAATCCACAGGTGTGCTAATCGCCAGTGGTTTACCGTTGCGATCACTAATCATGCCGCGATAAGCCGTTGTCGTTAAGGTACGCTCTGAGCGATTATCCCCTTCTTTTTTAAGCTTGGCATGCTCTACCGTTTGCATATGGGTGAGCTTATAAATCAATAAACCCAATACACAAACAATGACTAATAAAATAAAATAGTAACGCCAACTTAGTTTGATCTTACGCATTACTTTGAATCACTTTTGTTTCTTTGACACTGGGGAGGCGCATATCATTCTTCTTGGCAACTTCCTCAACATGTGAGGGCGATGCCAAGGTACTATGCTCAATCAAAATTTGCGTCCATTGATCACGTAAATCCTCTTGCTGATACATCAGCTTCTGCTCTTTGTCCAATGCCACTTTATAATGATACTTCACAATCACCACCATAAATGCCGAGATAATAAGCGTCACACACAGCAAAAAAGCAATGAGCACTCGCGCATTAAACGTACTTTTGACAAAAGAGATAAATAGCTTGCTACGCACTTCAGATCGTGTCATATCATAACCTCTCGACAGCACGTAATATCGCACTACGTGAGCGCACGTTTTCTTCGAGCTCTTTGGTAGATGCTTTACCTTGTTTGACACACCACTTGGCTTTGGGCACAAACTCTTCCAAGATTGGCATACCACGTGGCAATTTTTTATCCTCGCCTTTGACCAGTTTGGTCATAAACTGCTTAACGATTCTATCTTCTAATGAATGAAAGCTAATCACAACCAAATGCCCTGATGGTTTAAGTGTTGCAAAAGCATCATTCAATGTTGTGCTTACTTCATCAAGCTCTGCATTCACACAGATTCTAAGCGCTTGAAAACAACGTGTCGCAGGATGTTTTTTTTCCTTTTTACCAATCGTTTTTTCAATCAATGATGCCAGTTTTAAAGTGCGATCAAGAATATCTCCTTTCGCAAGTGCTGCTTTTATCGCTTGAGCGATGCGCCAAGCATGCTTTTCCTCGCCATATTCACGAAAAATACGTGCTAGATTTTCAGCATCATAACTTATCAGAATATCCTCTGCCGAAAGTCCTTTGGTTTGATCCATACGCATATCTAGCGGACCATCTTTCATAAAGCTAAAACCACGCTCAGCCACATCCAACTGTGGTGACGACACGCCTAAGTCCAACAGCACACTATCAACTTCGCCTGCAAATCCAAGCTCAGTTAACGCATGAGTCATTGTGGAAAATGGGGCATGCACCAGCAGCAGTTTGCCACTCTCAATCTCAGTTTTAAAATGCACTCTGGCATACTCTATTGCCTCAAGATCGCGATCAAATGCAATTAATTTACCAGTTGTTAAGCCTGCTAAAATTTGACGTGAATGTCCACCGCGACCAAATGTGCCATCAACATAGATACCATCTGTCTTAATCGCAAGTGCGGCAATCGATTCATTAAGTAATACGGAATAGTGCATTAATTTGTTTCCATTTACATAAATTCATATGACTTTCTGTGCAATTTACATCCTAAATTGTTCACCAAGATAGACCTTACGCACCTGTTCGTTACTTAAAATCTCACGTGGTTTGCCTGAGGCAATCATCTTGCCGGCATTAACAATATAAGCACGCTCACAAATATCCAAGGTTTCACGCACATTATGATCAGTAATCAACACGCCAATGCCACGGTTTTTCAGATGCGTAATAATCTTCTTAATATCAATCACTGAAATCGGATCAACACCGGCAAAAGGCTCATCCAACAAGATAAAGCGCGGCGACATCGCCAAAGCGCGGGCAATCTCAACACGACGACGCTCACCACCGGACAAACTCATCCCCAGACTATTGCGAATATGCTGAATACTAAACTCATCTAACAATGATTCCAGTTCATCTTGGCGCTGCTCTTTGGAAAGCTCTCGTCTTGTCTCCAAGATCGCCATGATATTTTTCTCAACGCTTAATTTCCTAAAAACCGAGGCCTCTTGCGGCAAATAACCAATACCTTGACGTGCACGCCAGTGAATCGGCAGCTTAGTAATGTCCTGACCATCCAAAATAACTGTGCCACGATTAGGTCGAACCAATCCGACAATCATATAGAATGACGTTGTTTTGCCAGCGCCATTTGGCCCCAAGAGCCCAACAATTTCACCGGTATTGACCTCCATGGAAACATCAGCAACAACCCAACGTGAGCGATATGCTTTGCCCAGATGTGTTGCCACCAACTTATGTTTTTGCTCTGTCATATTACTTTCTTAACTTATGATGATTAGGTTATATGAGGCCACTTTAATAAAGAGATTATTTTAATAAGCCCACAATCTGCTAGACATCCTAATCACATAGATCTTTATATTCAAGTTTTTTTACCAGTGTCAGATAAGAAAGCATGGAGGGTTTGCGCTAATATATGAGGGATAATTACACATACAAGTGGAATGCCATGATTGCGATGTAAAATGGCAAAATCATGTCTTAGCTTATTCTGGATATAACACTGTGTAAAGAACAATGCATCAGCATATCTCAGAATAGTCACCGCTGACCTACCAAGTTCAAACATTCAAATGCGCAACTTCATAGAACAAATTATTTGCCCGATGACATGTAAATCTCACAAAAAAACATTGCGTATTTTAAATGTGACCGTACAATCACTAATCAATTTACGATAACTCTAAAGAATATAATTTTATGATCGAAAATTTACGTAATATCGCGATTATTGCACACGTTGACCATGGAAAAACAACACTGGTTGATAAGCTATTACAACAATCAGGCACTTTACAAACGCGTGGCGCTGATGTTGAGCGCGTGATGGACTCCAACGACTTAGAAAAAGAGCGTGGCATTACCATTCTTGCCAAAAATACCGCTATTAAATGGAATGACTATCGTATCAACATCGTCGACACACCAGGACATGCTGACTTCGGCGGTGAGGTAGAGCGCGTAATGTCAATGGTTGACTCGGTACTTCTTTTAGCAGATGCCGTTGATGGTCCGATGCCGCAAACACGCTTTGTTACTGAAAAAGCATTTGCCCGTGGCTTAAAGCCTATTGTCGTCATTAACAAAATTGACCGCCCAGGTGCGCGCCCTGATTGGGTAATGGATCAAGTCTTTGACTTATTTGATCGCTTAGGGGCCACTGATGAGCAGCTTGATTTCCCTGTTGTCTACACATCGGCATTAAACGGCTTTGCGACAATGGATGAAAATAATATTACCGACAATATGAATGCGCTATTTGAAACGATTGTTGAGTGTGTATCACCTCCTGAAGTCGATCAAGAGGGTGCATTTCAAATGCAGATCTCATCATTAGATTATTCAAGCTTTGTTGGCACTATTGGTATTGGTCGCATCAAACGTGGCAAGATCAAAACCAATACACCGGTAAGTATTATTGATAAAAACGGTAATACAAGACAAGGTCGTGTATTACAAGTATTAGGACATATGGGACTTGAACGTGTTGAAGTGCCTGAAGCATCCGCCGGAGACATTGTCTGCATCACCGGTATTGAGGGAATCAATATTTCTGACACCATTTGTGCATTAGATTGCGTTGAAGCGCTTCCTCCGTTATCCGTTGATGAGCCAACGATTTCGATGACTTTCCAAGTTAACAATTCACCATTTGCCGGTCGCGAAGGTAAATTTGTCACCTCTCGGCAAATCAAAGATCGTTTGGAAAAAGAGCTTTTACACAACGTTGCCCTTCGTGTGGAACAACTAGATGACCCTGATAAATTCAAAGTTTCTGGCCGTGGTGAGCTTCACTTATCTATCCTACTTGAGAACATGCGTCGTGAAGGTTTTGAAATCGCTGTATCTCGCCCACATGTGATCTTTAAAGAAATTGATGGTGAAATGTGTGAGCCCTATGAACAAGCCATTATTGATGTTGATGAGCAATATCAAGGCTCTGTGATGGAGAAAATGGGTCTACGTCAAGGTGAGCTAAGAAATATGGAGCCAGACGGCAAAGGTCGTGTACGCTTAGAGTTTGTCATTCCATCGCGCGGTTTAATTGGTTTTTATACTGAATTTTTAACCATTACCTCAGGTACTGGCATTATTAATAAGATCTTTGATCATTATGGTCCGATGAAAAAGGGAATTATTGAATCACGTTTAAATGGTACTTTAATTTCAAACTGTGCAGGCAAAGCATTGGCCTTTGCTTTATTTAACCTGCAAGAACGTGGCAAGCTATTTATTGGCCATGGTATTGAGGTCTATGAAGGGATGATTATCGGTATTAATTCACGCGATAATGATTTAACTGTTAATCCATGTAAAGGTAAGCAGCTGACCAATGTACGTGCCTCTGGCAAAGATGAAAGTATCGTCTTAACGACACCAATCAAAGTAACTCTTGAGTATGCATTAGAGTTTATCGAAGATGATGAGCTCGTTGAGATCACACCAAAATCAATCCGTCTACGCAAGAAAATGCTAACTGAATCAGATCGTAAGCGTCATTCACGTTCAAAAGAATAATCAACTCATTGGCTAAGCGTTAGTCGAAGCCACTTATCTGTGCATGCCCTTCGACTTTGCTCAGGGCACGCTTAAACTTAAATCGCGTATATTAAACAATTTACTGCAAAATTTAAGACAACATCTTAATCGCTTTATGCAGTCCTTCAACCAACATATCAACATCTTCTTTCGTATTATAAATACCAAATGATGCACGTACCGTGGATGGCACGTTATAACGCTGCAATAACGGTTGTGCGCAATGGTGCCCTGTACGAACACACACGCCAGATAAGTCCAGTAATGTACCCAAGTCATTCGCATGAAAGCCATCAATGACAAACGTAATAACTGCCGCTTTATGTGCACTTTGGCCTAATATTCTAAGTCCCGGGATACTTTGTAATTTTTCTGTGGCATAGTGAAGTAACTCTTCTTCATGTGCTTTAATGTTACAAAGCCCAATACTTTGCACATATTCAATCGCTTTAGATAAACCAATCACGCCGATAATATCGGGGGTTCCGGCTTCAAATTTATACGGCGGATCAGCGAATGTCGTCTCATTCATTGTCACAAGCTTGATCATATCACCGCCGCCTTGATAAGGAGACATTAATTTATGCCATTTCTCTTTGGCATATAACACACCAACACCTGTGGTTCCATAGAGTTTATGCGAGGAAAAGGCAAAGAAATCGCAATCCAAATCAACCACATCAATTTTTTGATGTACAACAGACTGCGCACCATCAATCACAATAGCAATATCAGGATGCGTTTTGCGAATATTTTGAATAATTTCTTTAATCGGATTAATAGTACCTAATACATTTGAACAATGCGTTAATGAGATAAGTTTTGTCTTATCTGTTAACAGCGTGGGTAATACAGATAAATCAAGCTCACCTTTATCGGTTACGGGTATATATTTAATGCTCAATGATTTATGTTGACTCATCAACTGCCATGGCACAATATTGGCATGATGCTCCATCTCGGTAATGATAATCTCATCACCGACATTAAAATACTGATCCAATAACGAGCTTGCCACCAGATTAATCGATTCAGTCGTGCCCTTGGTAAAGATAATCTCTTGACTCTTTTGCGCACCAATAAAGTGCTGCACAATTTTACGCGTGCCTTCGTATTTCTCTGTTGCTTGGTCACTCAAATAATACACGCCACGATGGACATTGGCATAATCATTGGTATAGCTATCTTTGACCGCATCAATGACAATATTTGGCTTTTGCGCTGATGCACCCGTGTCCAAAAACACCACCGGCTTACCATGAATCGTTTGCTTTAAAAAAGGAAAGTCCTGACGAATTTTTTGTATATCTAACACTAGAATGCTCTGTTACTGTAGTTAATCAACCTCATCATTCTATGCCAAAAAAAAATTTAATGCACCCCAAACGGCACACTTTGCTCGAAGGTTAAATCAGCAAAACGACAGAAGCGCCCTTCAAAGTGTACTTTAATACTGCCAATTGGACCATTACGTTGCTTACCGATAATAATTTCACCGAGTCCTTTATTGTCTTCCTTATCCTTATGATAAACCTCATCGCGATAAACAAACATAATCACATCAGCGTCTTGTTCAATCGCACCAGATTCACGCAGATCTGACATCATAGGGCGCTTATCAGCACGATCATCAACACCACGATTAAGCTGTGATAATGCAACGACAGGGACATTCAACTCTTTGGCAAGAGACTTCAAAGCACGAGAGATTTCTGAGACCTCTTGAGTACGGTTGTTTTCATAACCTGGCACCTTCATCAACTGCAAATAATCGACAACAATCATGCTCAAACCACCCTGCTCTTTATAGAGTTTACGTGCACGTGAACGCATATCAGCAGGGGATAAACCCGCACTATCATCAATATGCATATTAAAATCTTTGGATAACACTTCCATTGCCGTTGTGATCTTTGCCCAATGTTCATCTTCTAGGCGACCATTTCTTAGTGCATTTTGCTCAACACGGCCAAGAGATGAAATCATTCTAAGCACAATATCTTCTGAAGGCATCTCTAAACTAAAGACAAGCACGGGCTTCTCAGCACCTCTGGCAACATTCTCAGCCAAGTTCATGGCAAAGGTTGTTTTACCCATTGACGGGCGTCCGGCAACAATCACTAAATTCGCCGGATGCAAGCCTGAAGTTAGCTCATCCAAGTCGGTAAAGCCACTGGAGATACCGGTAATACCATCACTTGCTTCCATCATTGCATCAATGCGATCAATCACATTAGGAATAATATCGCGCACGGACTTAGGCCCATCATTGCGCTGAGTATCACTCTCAGCAATAGATAGAATTTTCTGCTCAGCTACATCTAAGATATCTTCGGCTTTACGCCCTTCTGGCACATAAACCATATTGGCAATATCGGTTGCCGTATTTAACAGTACGCGTAATTTTGAGCGCTCTTTAACAATTTCAGCATAGGCAACAACATTAGCAGCCGTTGGCGTATTTTTGGCAATTTCCGCTAAATAATGCAGTCCGCCTGCTTGTTCTAACAGTTTCTCATTTGATAATGAATCGCTTAAAGTAATGATATCAAAAGGCGACTCATCTTTAATAAGCTTTTGCATTTGGCGAAAAACAATGCGATGTTGGGTACTGTAAAAGTCATCAGGTCGCAAGATTTCTTCAATCTTAAACCATGCCTCATTATCCAATATCAGCCCACCAATGACCGAACGCTCAGCATCGATTGAGGATGGTGGTCGCTTGATATTCTCAAGCTGACTATTTAAAGACATTACTTCATTTGGATGCATACAATATCACATTACTGGTTTTGATGATCAACTGATATGCCAACTGAAGTATCAAGTGTATCATCTGTTGCTTCATTCTCTTTCCATGGCGCATCATCTTCATCATGTGCTTGACTTATTTCTTCGCCATTTTCAACCGGACTCATATTAGTCACTGTATTTGTTGTATCAGAAACATCAATCTCTTGCGCCTCTTTAGCAAAAATCTGCATAATAAAATCAATAAATTCACGCAAGGTTTCGGCCATGATAATAAAGTCAGCATCAAAACGTTCTTGTTTAGTTTCGGAAACAATATCATTGGCTTTGTCTTGTACCACTTCTAAAAACTTCAGTGATTTCAACATAAACTCATCATTGATAACAAAACTCAACTGATCCTGCCATGATAGTCCCAGTTGAATAACCTCGCGTCCAGAGTCAATCAATGACAAAATATCATCGGTAAATAGATTCTGGCGCTGACAGCGGATAATACCAGAGGCATCTTTGTTATCTTGTAATACACATTGATCTTCAATGGTTAGATCTTGCGGATATTCATTGGTTTTAAGCCATTGTGTCAGAAGCATAGAAACTGGCAACACTTCAGGAATGCGAATTTTTAAACTCCCTAATGCCTTACGTAAATTAACAGTTAATGTCTCCGCCTTTTTAGCAGATGAGGCGTTGACAATAAGCCACCCTGCTTGCGTATCAATATAAGCATTAATCACAGTATTGCGCGTAAAGGCGCGTGGTAATAAGCTTTGATAGATTTCTTCTTTTAACGTATCTTTTTCTTTCTTTTTGACTTTACGCGATTCTCTTAGCTCAATTTCTTCAACTTTTTCATCCAAGACTTCTTTGATAACACCCGCTGGCACCATTTTTTCCTGGATTTTGAATGACACCATCATAAAGCCCGAGGCTGCGTGCACTAATGGCATATCTTGCGCCATAGGTGATACCCAGCCCATTGATATTGGCGCACTTGTTGAGCACGGACTAAATGCATGCTCGGCTAATTGTTTTTCAAGCGCTTCGGCACTGACTGTAAAGTTTTCTGTAAATTGAAACAATGCTAAATTTTTAAACCACATAATTATTACCTTTATTCATTAAAAAAGCGCCGTTGTCATTAAGCGCCTTATGAGTTCTACATCAATCAACTTCACATAATTGACCGAGGTTACACACTTTTTCTATTTCAACACCCCGCCTCGCAGGCTCGGCATCCCTCTTGCAAAGAGGGGAATAAAAATCAACCCTTGCCAAATTCCCCTCTTTTCAAGAGGGGTGGCAGCCGTAGGCTGACGGGGTGTTTATAAAATCATAGTTTTTTGTAACTCCAGTAATTAATTGAAGGTTACTTAAATACCACTGT
>NZ_JBXTEF010000050.1:0-10950 GCF_057495195.1 Cysteiniphilum sp.
ATTTGGAAGGCTATGTGCAGCATTTGAGTTGCTGGCACAAAAATACTGTGCATAATTTAAACCTTGATTCACATTATATTACATATCCATTTGGGTGCATTTATGGGTGATTTTTATGAATATCAGCGTGTTAACTATAATTTTTCTATGTTGTGTTCGATTGATCAATTGAGAAACATATTTTATAGCGCATTGGATACATGTGATCTGCGCGATCAACTTATTGATCTGGTGTATAATCATTTTGAGGGAGGAAGTAGCTCGTTTCAAAATGTGAAAATTACTACAGATGATTTGAATCTCTTTGCCTCAACACCCAGAGTAATGAAGGATTATAATGACGAGGTTATAATGATGCGCTCTTATAATGATAGCCTTTATTTTGAAGATCCGTCGAGAACTCCTAGTCCAAAGGCACAACAAATATACAAAAGAGCCTTTGCGGAGAATGTTCTTATTGAACTAAATATCTTAAACGAGTTGCCTGATAGCTCAAATTGACTTTGCGTACTGAGAATCACTTAATATTTTATGTATTGTTATAATCAGATAATAATGAAATGCTGTGCTTAATGTGCTCAGATATAAATCGATAAAGCGGTTGTCCATCGCGCTCGATTAACGCATAAGGTGTGCGATTACCCAACAAATCAAGAAAGTTAACCTTTTGTGATAAATTGCTTAGCCATTCGGTGGTGTGCTATTTTAGCATTTCATATGTTTCGTCCCCACTCAACCCGATTGATATAAAGACCAATGAGAGACTGTTAACTCAACTGTGTCATGCATTAGCTCCGTTTTTGAAAAACAAATGCTTTTTCTAGGCAAGTCGCTTGATTCTGGTTTTATAAAAGTCAAGTATTTACCGCAAACCTGACAGCGATATCTTTGTACTCCATCTGAGTTCAATTTTAATTGGTTCTTTCCCGCTTGAACTGTTTTTGCTGAATTGCAACTCCTTTAATGTACGTCAATTTTAGCCATTTTTGATTTAGCATTATAAAAATAAATATGCTAGAAAACCACACTACCCTTTTTGACACCAAATTTATTGATACCATAATCAACGATAGTCTAATAAATATGGTGTACTCTTGGGTTTATGTTGATTGAGATATCTCTCAATATCACTATGTGTAAAATCAGCATTATTAGCCACGCCCAATATCTGCCTAAAACGAGAGGTTATCGTAATATCATCACAACGATTAAGTGTTTTAATCAAACTTCTGACCGCTCGGGTTATTGATTTGGCGCTTTCTGTTGCCCTGTCATGACAGCACAAGTTGATATAGTCTATTACATGTGTTGCCTCAAGGAAATGATCAAAAAAATCAAAAAAGTTTGCTAACTTTCGTGCTTTCCAACTGGTTGCAAGATCTGTTGTATAAGGTGACATCAATGTTGAATCTTTTTGATATGCTTTAAAACACTGAAAATAAAACTTTTGCCAAACATATGACTGTGGCAACGCTTTCTGATATGTATCATGCAAAAAATCATAAGTACTAAAATAACCTTGAAAGATCATTTTTGTCGCCTGTTTTTTGGCTTCTGTGAAGGAAATTGTTGATACTGGTTTTGGTTTTAAGGTAACTGTTTTATCACGATAATATTGACGCAAACGTCTAAAAACACTTTCTTTGCGATCAAGATAGCTATAGATACTACGAATACCAGCAAATATATGTATCACAATATATAAAACGAATCGTTTTAACCAACCAACAGCGACAATTGGTAGATCTTGTGTTTTTAATGTCTTATGCAAATCATCTCCCGCCTTATCTTGACCAAATCCAAAAACAAGCGTTTTTGCGCGAACATCATCTAACTCTTTTGCATATACTGCATATTGTTTCGCGGTTTGAGTTTCATCGTCTCCAAACTTTGGTAAAATAAAATCCTCCGTAGGCATATTATCGAAATACCCGCCATCGATGTATTCAACAACTTTCCTATCGACACTGATCTTGGTAGGTTGCAAGATAATGGGTAATGCAGCCGATGCTTTACATGCCAAGGCAACATCAACCTCAGGCGTAACCTCGGCATTAAACACCTGAAAATTACCCGTTTTCTTTTCAACTGCTGTTACTACCAACGGCTTAAATGTCTTGCTATCGTATCGACTTAACTTTAGTAAATCAGCAAAAGTGATGGGTTGATCACTATCGCATTTTGCAATGATCTCTTTGATCTCTTTGATATCTTTAATTTCATTAGATTTGTTTAGCATATTGTTTTGGGCAAAATAGGCTAAAATACTATGCTTGATGTTTTTTACTACAAACTCATAAAGTGCTTGCCCGTCACGTTCTATCAGTGCATAAGGTGTCCTATTTCCCAGCAAATCGATAAAACTAGTCTGTTGTGACAATGCTATTAACTTTTGCTCAGATATACCAAACGCCATCAGGCTTGCCAATAGCGCACCAACTGATGAACCTGATAACATTTTAACACCATCAAATACACCACTTTCTTTCAGCGCTTTGTAAACACCTGAATACAGGACACCTTTGGCACCCCCACCACTAAAAACAAGATATTCAATATTAGGTTTAGTCATAAAGCCCCCTCAACCTTCAATTTAAAGAAACTTCAACAACTGCATACTTGGCACCCATCGCAATGAATCAACAAATTCACCGTCATTATAGGACACCGCAAAAAGCCCAAGTAAATCGCTAAATTTAGGTTCGATATTCAATACTTCTTTGATTTGTTGAGTAAAGCTCATCAACTCTGAAATTGCCTCAGTGATTTCAAATACATTGTTTTTTTGTTTTAAATCATTTGCCCATTGTTGATACAAGCCATTAAGCGTTGCTTGTGAAATATTTGGCAGGTAAACGATGCCTTGCTCATTATAATCCCAAGCGGGGTCATCTAGCATTTGGATGTGTGCACATAAATGACAAGCTAATACTAAGTTATTAAGGGTATTAACGTTATAATCAAGGTCTTTATTGACAATATGCAAATGCTTTGTTTCAGTTGCTCCACAAAATTGACAATATGGTGCCTCATTGCATAATTGCTCTTTGATTTTAATATAATTCACGTGATTTTGACGTGCGTAAAACTCAATAAAGTTACCACTTTTAGCACTTAGCTTTAGTGGTAGAAGAACGTGTGATTCCATTGTTTTATTTCTTTTCCTCTTGCTGTTTTTTGATTTTTTGATTTCCAGTTTTTAGAATACGCTGGGCAACCTATTGATATACATATATCTCTTGTTGTAATGCTTCTATTGCTGTTTTAACCATCGGTGTTGTGATCTTGGTGTTGAGCATTTTCTCAGCCTGCCAATGTGCAGTAATTGCTGCAGCTTCGGTAAACACGGCTTCTCTGCCAACATTATTTAAGGCGTACCATAAGGTTCTGTCCTCTTTTTTTAACCATAAGAAAGAGGCATTTGGCACAATGCCCCCTTTACGTGCATGCTCCAGTAATCCACACAACAACGTGCTATTATAATGATGCTTTGTAACGATTGACCTGACCTTGTCTTCATACTCATAGCGCTTAATGCTTGAGTTTACTGCATTTGACAGGCGTTTTTTGAAGCGATATTTATCTAGCCAACGGCTGCTCATATACCACTGTGTGGCACACTGCAAAATACGTCGCCCCAGCTTGCGGTCATTTGCAACAAATGCGATTAAACTCGCGTATAAGATATATAACGCCTGTGAATCAATAAGTGCATCACTGCCAACCTGACCAAGCTGGCGGCATAACACATCATAGCTTTTATAAATATCTAGCTTTTTATCCTGAGTTATTAAAGCATGCTGATGCATAAACTCAACAGGTGACAACGCCATACTAAAATCACCTTTTAGCAAATCTTCGTGCTGATTTTCTGGTAAATAGACATCGGCAAATGACTTTTGCATCCGCTGAGATAGCGTACGCATAGAATAGCTACTTTTGTACCGACGAACAGGATGAAATAATAATAGAATAATTGCCAATACAACACTTAAAGTACACAATAATTTCTTGCTTATTTCTCCCGTAATCAATGCCAGATATTTCATATCTTCTAATGACACTCTGGATTGTGATACGTGATTGCACCAGTTCATTAGTAACTGGTATTTATGATTGAATAAAATAATTATACTTAACTCAAATTTTTTAATGCCAAACACAACATCAACAATGTATTGATGAAATACAAAATAGAAAATTAAAGCGACGCCCAAGCAAAGTGCAATCACGTAAAAAACACCCATTTCAGAATGGTCACTTGTTTGCTGCTGACTCATAATCGCCCCCAAGCACATTATCAACTGCTAGAATATTCTCATCACATAAACTTAAAGCTTGATCAAAAATAAAAAGTAACTGGATCAGGTCATAGCTTTCCTCATTGATATCAACCATCGATTCATCAAAAACATAGTGATAAAGGTCCTCCGCTTGCGTAATCAATAGATTAAGCAATACAGTCTTGCGATGTAATTTATCAAAGGCTTTCTCATGTCCATTTTCGATGCAAATAATACCATTTTCTACTAGCATTTTATCTAAAAGACTACTTAAGGTGATCATTGCTTACTGCTCCATTAAGCGAACGTGTTAATTTCTGATGTAGTAATCTACGACCACTGCCTTTTTTGATTTTCAAATAATATTCTCCCAGTTTTAACAATTTCTGCTCCTTTTCTTGCGCTTGTTCTTTCGCCAAACGCATATTTCTACCACGCATAATATTAAGGGTGTAAATCAAGCTAGATAGCCTTTGCATATCTATCAATTGGCGCGATCCTCGATCCTGATGATCATCCGTAATCAAACAAGTTAAGATATTTTTATCCGCTGATTCTTCAGTACTTAAGGGTGAATCGCCCTTTGTTGCTGTCTTAGCTTCTGACGTATTATCTTGGGATAATTCCTCAGCACTAGCTAACGCTGTCAGATCAGTAGATATTCTATTAGACTCTGTAGAATCTACTTGCTCAATGTTTTGATCATCTTCAATCTTGCCATATTGCACTTCTTCTGTTTCTGCTATTTCTAGTCTTTCTTTATCTTCATTATTTTGCAATAAAGCTTGTGATAAATGCCTTGAGCTGATTGGCACGGCATCTTGGATTATTGGATATTGCTCATGCTTATTGGCGAATTGATAACATTTCAAAAAGCCATTACTAAGTGACTCCAGCTTTAAAAATCGATTTAAACGTATTGCACGAGTTTTAGGCGGTGCGGCATAAAACATCTTGGTACGATAAATCCCCGATTGAAAGAATACATGTGCCTCGCCCGGCATTTGATCTTTTAAATCCATTAAATCCAATCTTGATCTTTTCTCAATCGTTGCTTCTTTGGTGTCTTGATAACCATATGCCTGCCCATTGCTGCCCATGTTATAACTTTTGGCAACAGTGACATATGCCTCACCTGCTGTTTTATTGAAAAAGTCCCAAGTTTCTGTTGGATCCTCTAACTTCATACATACTTTGATATTGGTATTGGCAAAGATCGATGCGGCTTCTTCTTTGGATGCTTTTTGAAAGGCTGGGATATCTTGTCCGGCAAACACCACTGAGAAGCCTAATGATCTTGCCTGTGCGGGAACTACTGCAAACCCTTCAACTGCATAATAACCATATTCATCTAAAATACACAAAAATGGCGTTTCCGCATTAGATGGTTTGGATTCAATAACCTCGTTATAGTCCCCTTGAATTCTACTGCCTAAGCCTGAAGCAAGCATGGCCTTTAATGATGCAATAATGAGCTTACCTAAGTTTGCTAATTCATCTGGTGATTTCTCCAAAGCCGGCAATAGTACAACCAATATACGCCGATTGAGTACTACATCCTTGAAGTTAACTTCAGCTAAGTTAGTACGCATAATATGCGCATATACATCTGCAAGTGAACCAAATATTCGCGTTAACTGCATCGTAATGTAACCATGCTGCTCATAGGTCTTATCTGACTGTTTGCCGACATTTTTTTTCTGATAACCTGGTAATGTCCCCAGATAGTTATAAAGTGGCGACAATACCTCTTTTGGCAGGGTCTCTTGGATATAAATCTCATGGTCATCCTGATCAATCGCCACCTTGTTTTGTAGCAAGTTTTCCAATACATCCAAACTAAAGTATTTACGGATTAATTCCGAATCTAAATTAAAATATGCCTGATCACGTAAATAGACCAAGACACGCATTAATGCCTCAACAAAAGAAATTGCACGCCCTTTCCACATATCGCCATCGCCACCTTGTTTTGATGACCCCATCATACTCACCACCAATTGTGACAACATACTTGATGAACCAATGGCAAAGGGATTCAAGGTATTTGAAAGTGCTTCTTGCTGCGGACCGATAATATCTTCAGCACCGGTCATATAGTTAACCACTAACAGATCATCTTCTCGTCCCATTGATCTGGCCATTGAGAAAACCTGTGCAAAAAGACTATTATCACCCTTACCATCAACATAGATAAATCCACTGCCTTGTATCAAAGCATTATAGGCAATCGATAATAACGATTGCGTCTTACCACTTCCTGTTGTGCCCAAAATTAATGCGTGTGTCTGCATATCCTGACTTGAAAACCATACTTCATGTTTCGTGCTCTTTTCATTGGCAAAAAAGTACAGACCATTGGCTTTTTGCGGCTTATGATGCTTAGGGTCTTTGTTGGAGACATCTAAATGCTTAGCACCCATTGGCAAGCGAACTGGTAGGCGTGGTAATTGCCAGAATGCATTCCAAAAGATCAGTAAAACCATCACAAACAGTAAATCATTGATCAATGGCAAACATAAAATCAAAATACTGCATACCCCAATCAATGTCACACTTCCGCTAAGTGATGAGCAAAAATCATAGGTTCTGCGCAAAAAAGGCCTTGTATCACGAATAGACATGCTCGGCGTTGATTCTTGTGCCTTAGATAATCCTCTATATCTTATGGTTTTCATCTGTTTTATCTTATGTTCATTTTATTTCTATCTTGTTTTATCTTCTACGCACTATTTTTTCTCTACCGACGATAAACTCTCTAAGCAACTGTAAGGAGTCCTTTGTATTGAGCTTGAAGTAATTTAAAACAATCAAAATTATCGCTACCACAACGCATAAACACACCGTCCACAGTCGAAAATGAAATAGGCATAATACAATTGGAATAAAAACTTGCGCATCTATCACAAAAAACTTTGGTGTTCGCGCTGAGTCACGCCAATGTGCATCTAAATTATTCATTACTACCCACCTAATGTATGCTATGTTTTGATAAATTAGGGCTCAATAAATGTCCTTGTTGATACAACTGTTTAAGATGTTCATCAATATTCGTTTTATCTTGCTGCATCATTTTATTGACCACTTGCGCAAATTGATGCTCTGGCGTTTCAAGTAATTTGTTTACCTTATCATCTGAGAATAATAAATACTCTCTTAGTGCTACTCTGCCACCTTTTTGACTGGGTATTAAACTCTGCCAAATAATCGCTTTAAGTGTGCACAATAAATCATATTTGATCGTTTGCTGACGTTCTTTTGGAAAAAGCATCAAGCCTCGCTGAAATGCTTCGGCAACACTTTTGCTGTGTAAAGTTGTATATACAGCATGCCCTGTTAGTGCTGCTTCAATCACTGCTGAAAATGTATCATGATCACGAGACTCACCAACCATAATTGCTGTTGGCGTTCTACGCATGGCATTTCTAACCGCATACGCATAATTGGGTAACTGCCGCGGCAACTCCGATTGACTAACACTGGCAGGCGCTGGCATATCATCATCAACAGAGTAAAGGTATTCAATAGGTGACTCCATGGTAATGAGCTTTTCACCATATAAGTTCTTAGATAATCTATGTTGCAACATCGAAGATAATAAGGTCGATTTACCTGAACCTGTTGCGCCGCACACGATCACAACACCATCACGCACTAAGCTCAAATCATATAAATCATCTGAAATACTTAATTGATGTAATGGTGGCGGACAAGCGGGTAAGATGCGTAGTGATAATTGCAAACCCGAAGCATTCATGCTGTGACAAGCTGTAATATTGACGCGAAATCTTACTTTTTGCCTTTGTTTTATCAGTAATGTATAGCTAAAATCCAGATCACTGCCACTTAAGACTTTTGCCACAGCGTTACTGCCATAAAGCAAATTAGCCGCATTCTCAATCTCGTTATAGGTTAATGTGCGTTTAGTTAATGCCATTGCTAAACCATCTTTATTTGCAATGACACGCGCACCCGTTTGCAAGGTAATATCAGAGCAATTTGCCAAATAACACTGCTCTAGTATGTGGTAATAATCCTGCTCTATTAAATAAGATGGCTCTTGCTCAAATATACAAAGTATCACGATCTTTGTCTCCCTTGGAGCACAGGTTGCCATAGACTGCTATTAACCTGAAATTGAGGTAGTAATTTTAGCTGATAGCTTTGATTATCAATCACCAATTTATTGTTATTCCCCGTAATGCCATAGTCATTTTTCTTAACATAAGGTTGTGATATCTTATGCTCCAATACCAGACGACGGTAAAGCAGCATGCCATTAAAATCACGATTAAGTTTACTGATATCTTGTTTGAAGATATCAATGCCCTGCTCATACCCTCTTTGCCAACCAATTTGAATGATCTTTTTCCAGAAATCTTGCTCTTTTTGATTAGTCGGCAAAACTGATTTGTCCGGCATCTGAGGTTTTGCATAACTCATCCACAAATAATCACGCCATGTAGGCACCACAGTCACAAACTTTGATTGTTTGACAATTTGATAGATTTGAGCGCCTGCTTTAATCGTCAAGCTATCTGGTGACAACTGCGAAACATTATACGCAGTCTGGATAACCGGTGGCAGCACATGATTAGGCAATAACAAATCATTGAAATTATATGCCTGATATAAAACACTAGATAACGTTTGTAACTTGGCATTGACTGTTTGTGAGACTCGATATAGTGCCATTTGTGAACTTAATGCCAAAGCAGCTTCTTTTAGCGCTTGCTGCCTGATGGTTAGGTCATCTTTAGCGTATATTGCTGTCGTGCTATTTGATTTATTTAAATTCTCTATGCTTGAAAGTGAGTCTACTATCATTAGTCAACATACCTTATACTAATTACACGCATTTTGGTGTTGATTGAAAGCACTGCTTTTGCCTTGGCTTGAACGGCAATATTAGTCAAAATATTTAATGCTGAGTCATTTACAGGGGCATTTAAATTACCCAACAAAATGACTACTGGAAACAATGGCTGCTTGCCAAAGGTCTCAACTTTGTAACCTACAGAGTGGGCAATTTGTTTTAATAATGGCTCAATAGGTCCATACCAAGTAATCGATAAATCTTTGCTTAAATCCTCAGATTTCACCTGTTTAAATGGCATTTTTGGCTGCCCATATTTACTCAGCTCTATTGCATTTAAGTTTTCTAATGAATGCTGTATCGATGAGGTTGATACCTTAATTTGGTTTAAAACCACCTTGTTTAAATACTCATCTTGTTGTGCTGTTTTTAAACTGCTGGTATCGGCACACCCCGATAACCATAAACAAACAGGCAAAACCAAAAGGGCAAATATTTTGTCTATTTTACACATTTTACTTTGTTATCCATTATCAAATTGACTTTTTATGATGATTTATCAAGCGCACTTTGATCTACAGTAAAAACTTTCTGTGCACTTGTATTACCCGCATCACTCATAATCGAACTTTGAATCATTTGTATGGCAGGGACAAGGCACATCAAAAGCACACCTATCAATAAGTGACCAGAACCATTTTTAAGATGCTCCCCTTGCGCCCCTTGGGTCGTATGGTGCTTTCTAAATAGCTGCAGTCCACTATAAACAAACCACATTCCAGCAAGTGTTGCAACGACTTGTACAAAATACTCAATTTGGGAAATAAAACCAATTAAGTGCTTTGCCCATGTTCTAAAATCATGCATACTATAGCCTTCGGCATAAGCACCTGTTATTGCAATGGCGAATATTACAACACCCAAACCAATTTTCACACTTTTGTTACTGATCATTATCTACTCCTGTTGGTTAATAAACTCTTATCATTACTTTGATTTTCTTCACGCTCTGCTTGAGCTCTTCTGATCCAATAAAAACCGTAATACATCATCTCTTTACCCTTATTTTTTTATTACTCATTTGTCACAATCTATAAAAAAGCTTTAACACTCTGAATTGCACTGACAACAAACTCTGCATTCATCGCAATAATCCCAGCTAACATATGTGATAACGTGCGCCCAAGATGCCCCTCTTGACCTTCTGATACTTTTGTCAGTAAGATCATCGATCGAATTAACGACACCAAACCAATAATCATTAACACACTATAAAGCACATAGACTGTTTGCTGATTGGTACTGACCCTTGAAAAGTCATTCATATAACGTAACAATGTATTTTGAGGGCTCAGCGAAGTGCTTGGAAACAAACTGGCTGTCAACACTTGAAAGAAGTTTGTAATAGATACCAAAACAACCCCTGAGAAAATCATAAAAAAGGTTGTCGAGGGCGCATAATAGCGAAACATCTGCTGCGCTTTACCATGTTTTGTTAACCGAAAGCAGCCGATCAATAGCACAACAAAACCGATTCCTCCAGCAACACAAATCACAAAAGGATAAACCGACTGCGCAATAGCAATGACAATATGCTTAGTTGCGGTGACATCAATATCTTTTAATCGTGGATCCATGTTTACTTTCGCGTTGATTTAACTAAGTATCAGATTACGCCTAAAAATCCTTGCATCAAGCACCCACCTTACTTCATGTGAAAACGTTTAAACTAGCTACTGATTTCTGTGGAGAACACGGGAACGGCAAATCATAAACTGAAGTTACGCACTTTAGAAAAACTATGATTTTATAAACACCCCGTCAGCCTTTGGCTGCCACCCCTCTTGCAAA
>NZ_JBXTEF010000051.1:0-13741 GCF_057495195.1 Cysteiniphilum sp.
TTTTAGAAAAGGTTTTCGGGCAGTGGCTAGCTGCTCTCACACTGCTAGTTGCGTTATTAACCGATGGATTAGGCTTATTCACGCAAAACCCGAAAATCATTAGCTTGTGGAAAATGGAAAAGCTAATTTAGGATAGCACCCACAAGCTAAACTTTGAATCAATGATTGGAACCGCTTAAATTCTTTTTAAGCTCGTTTACTTCTTCAATTGATAGGTCAGTATAGGAAGCTACTTTTTTAGCTGTTAAACCATCCAAAAGCATATTGCGAGCAGTTGCCACTGCTTTTTTGTATTCGCCTTCTGCCATGAGCATAGGCGCGTGTTTTTGTAAAGCTCTTTCTTCAATCTGTTGAGACACGGTCATAACATCACCTTTTAACTCCATATTACTACTAATGATTTTATCATAGAATTGCTCAAAGTCTAAATTTGAATAATCACTCATATACTTAATAAGCGTCTGCCTAGAAAAACTATCATAGTCCGTTATTGTCTTAGCTGCCAACGCTAAAACGCTATCAATATCTTTCTTAGCTGCATACTTTAAAATAATTTCTAAGCCTTTAATATAATCATGCTGCAATATTTCCTCGTCACTTTTACTTACCAAATCCACAAACTGCGTTGTAAAAGCAAACTTCTTAGCAAGCTCTTTATTTTCAAAATAGTCATTAATATCTAAACTGTGACTAAATGGCTTTTTATTCGTATAGTAAATGATACTGACAACTAAGGGCAGTTTTTTTACACCTTTATTTCTCTTTATGTAATCCAGTAAATAAGATGTCTGATAATGCCTAGATCGAATCAATATAGTTATATCATCTGTACTTTGCACTTCAATATGCACCAATATTGCGCCTTGTCTGCCGTCTTTAAACTTAAACAAAAATGCCAAGTCGGATTGCTCTTTTTGCTTTACGTTATTTTTATGCTGCTGTCGGGTATGCTCAACATTGGCAAAACCCAAATCAACACTAGACCAATCAATTAACTCTACAAGCTCTTGTTGAATATATTGGCGTAAAAATGATAATGAAAACTCACGATTATTGAGTAAGTCCTTCACTAATCTATCGTGATGATCAGCCATTTTAAACCTATACTACTTTATAATTTAACTACATTATAACAAATAGATATTACTTTATCTTGATTTTTTTGACATTAATAATTTTAAAACAGATGAAAAATATCTCTAAAATATCGCTGCTTAAAAATCAAATAAAATTCATATTTAACCATGTAATCAGTGGTGATTTTTATTTAAATATTTGTCTATTAACATTTTATAAATAATTAAAAAATACTATATATAATTTGAAATAAATCATTAAATATAATTATTAGAAAAGTAGCAAATACACTCTATATTCGTTAAAAGCTAAATACGGCTATTTTGATCATGTATACACTTATGCTCATGGATTTTACAAACTAGCAATAACGCAGCTTACAGAGCCAACTAAAGGCACAATTCAACATGGTCATATATCACTTATAAATTTACCTAAGTCAGATTTCTAGACGCGTTTTTTGGTGGCGCACGAAAGTGTTATATAATCTTGGTTTATATAAAAACATTAGATACCTCAACTAGATACCCCTAGCAAAGGTATCTTTTTTAATGAACTAAAATAATAACCAATGAGGAGCAACATGAATATACCACCACTAAGTGATAACTTTGTCTATCAAGGATTAGATAGCCTAAATTTTGATAACTTCTCTACCGCTATGTTTTTTATAACTTTATGTACTTTCTCAATAGCATGTGTTTTCTTAATTCAGACATTTTCAATAGGTCTATTTAAAAAACAGAATAAGACTATTAAAGAAAAGTTAATCATAACGGTAAATTCAATAACAATGCTATGGATTTTTACTCAGATAATATGCGCTATTTTTTGGATAAGATCATATAATCAAATGCCAGTAAAAACATTATCCATCCTATTAATAATTACTCTACCTTTTTGCATTAATCAAATTTACACAAAAATTACTATATTCTTTTCAAAAAAAGAATATGAGAACCTTAAGGCGCATCATGAAAAAATATATAAATTAAACGAATCAATTAATAAATCAATTATGACTTTAGATGAAATAATACAAGAGCATGTGAATAATAAAAAAATGCTAGAAGAAAAAATCATTCAACTTGATCAGGATATCAAAAATAAAACAGATAAGCTTGAAAAAATAAAAAGTGAAATTGAACAAAAAGAGAAAGAAATAAATTCAAAAATGAAAATAGATAATTCAGTAACATCTGAAAAACAAGGATTAGTATAATGCCATCACCTTATGTAACACAGCTAATAAAAAATGGAAAAAATCACGAATATTTAGTGTTATCTTTTTTAGAGAAACATAAATTTTCAACATTATCAATTTTGCAAGAACTTCTAAATGTTTCGTATGATGGCATAAAGAGAATGATGGTGAGATTTGAAAAAAGAGAATATATAGAATCTCATATTTTTAATGCTGAATTTAAAAGAATTAAAATTGTAG
Source organism: Cysteiniphilum sp. (assembly GCF_057495195.1). Lineage (NCBI taxonomy): Bacteria > Pseudomonadati > Pseudomonadota > Gammaproteobacteria > Thiotrichales > Fastidiosibacteraceae > Cysteiniphilum > Cysteiniphilum sp. The sequence continues at coordinate 2,522 of NZ_JBXTEF010000051.1, forward strand.
GACTCTCTTTTAATGGCATTAACCATCTATGTGATTTGCGCTACGAACGACTACCAGAAAATGCCACTGAAACACAAAAGGAAAACGCTTTAAAAACAGATGATTCGGCAAAGTTTTACATGTCTAAATTCCCAAAGATTCAATATAAGCATAATCTGGCAATACAACAGTTTCATGTGAATGTTTACAACGCCAAATATGAATCAATAGCAAAACTAAAACCAAAAAAGATCAATATCATTAAATTAAGCGCTAATGACATTAAAAAATCGTTTAAGGGTAAAAAAGTAGAAAAGAGACCTGACCTTGAAATAGTTTCTGAATCTGGAAATATCGCTGTTGAAGTTGAAGTTACAGCCAAATCAAAAGCCCGCTATGTCGATCTTATGAAGCAATATAAGCTGAAATTAGATAAAGGCGATTACCACTATCTTGTTTATGCAATACCAGATAATAAACGAGCATTGCGTGTGACATTATCAGAACTTGCCGAAAAAAATTGCTTCAAAGATCATTTATTGATTGTTAGTGTTTAATTTATATTTTTGCTGATGCTGTAGGCTTTGAAAAAAGTGTAGATGCCTTGATTTCTGGTTTTGGTGTATCTTCTGGATACTTTAACACTGCTGTTTGTACTAACTTTGGCATACCAAAACCTAGGCATATCCCAACTTGCTCAGGTAAGTTTTCAATGGTTGTCGAACTATATGTTGGCACCATACGCTCGTGCCCATGTGTTTCATCATTATCTGCTATCGTCTGCATCGCTTCATTGGTGCTTGAGCGATTACTATTGACTGTTATTTTTTTCTTACCTGTCATCTTACTGACCTTTTCCGCAAGCTTGGCAGAGGGGGTTTCATAGATCAATTTGTAAGTGTTAACGTCCATCGAATCTAAAAAGGCTTCGGCTTTAATGTCTTTATTCTTATCATCAATACTTTGTGCCGTCATATTCATAAGCATTGTACAACCTTTTTTACGCACTTGCTCGAGCATTGACTTAACCAGAGCATTAGTAAACTCAGCAAACTCATCAATGAAAACGCAAACGTGTTTTGCTTCTTTTTCATCACGCTTTTTGATAATTTGCAAAATTCGCATAAATAAGCTTTTACATGCTACTGAGCGCTTATCTTTAACCGCCATGTTAGTACATGAAATGTAAACAACATCGCCATTATCAATTGCTTTTTTAATATCAACACCATCATTGGTGCAAATAATGGGTAGACTGGCAATATCACCAAGCTCGCGATAGAAAGTCGGTAAATTATCATCTTTATCAACGGTTTGAGATAAATTGCCAGAATTTTCAGCCTTAGTATGTAAATCTAACAGGCAACTGGATGATTCGACAAACTCCTCGTAAATGTCACGCGCCTGCCTTGAAAAACTGGCGTAATAATCAGCGCCACCTTCACCATACTGCAAATAGGCAAACATGCCGTTAGTCAGCTCAATAAAATCATCTCTATCAGCGCCTTGCAGCAAATCTACTTGCGGAATATTGTGCTTTCTAAAATCGATATAATGAAAATTTCTACCTAAAATACGTGTCCAGTGATAAAGGTTTTTCATTAAATGCTCGTCATTATTCGGGTCAAAAACAACGCTTGCTATGTGCTTCATAAGCATTTGAATCAAAAACACCTGTGAGAATACGCCTTTACCTGAACCACTGGCACCTAAAATAGCAAAATGACGCAATTTACGATCTCGTATAAGCTTCATCTCTACAGTAACTGGCATTTTATTGTCGATATCCATCGCTAAGAAAATAGCATCATCTTCAAAATAAGTTTGTGGCTCAAATTTACCTAAATCTTTGGTTTTATCCACGATGTCGTTGTAATCTTCTTCTGATGATTTCTCTCTATCATCTGGCAATCTTGCTTTGCGTTCTTCTTCTACAATGGCTGCATATTTTGGCTCTAAAGTCTCGGCAAACAGCAAACGCTTAAAGGCACGATAAGTATATTCAAGCAAAAGTGCGACTGTCATAAATGCGAGAATATAACGGCTAAACAATGGATTGCTAACAAGTGATACCCAGCCCGCTAGATTAAATATTCCTGCATCAACCATTACCGCCAACCCAGAACGAAGCACAAAGACAGCTACAAAGCCCAAGGTTAACAGATATATTATAACAATAGCAATGCAGCCTGTTGCTGCTAAACTCTTAGTTAACCCCACCCTTTTAAGCGTTAAATCGTGATCTTTAAGCATATCAAATCCAATGTAGCGCAAAGGCATATAGATGATTGATAAGACCATCATGATTAAAATCATCTGTAAGCCAGATTGACCGACACCTGTTATTTTGGTGAGCATCTCCAAAAAACTAAAATAGCCCATGCCAAAGTCTGTCTTAAGTGCCAAAGCATACAGAACAAACTGCACCAATGCCGAACATAAGAACAAACAAAAAAAATAAAAAATCATGCGAATAGATAAAAATAATTGCATTAGCATATTGAACTCCCAAACTGAATATTGATTACTTGAATGTGTAAGGCTGGCTTAATGTGCAGCATCAACCTGATCTGATGAGGTAATATTTTCTGCGTGTTTGCATTTAGGATAATTAGAACAGCCTAAAAACTCACCTCTTTGGCTTTTTCTAATCACTAAATCGCTATTGCATTTAGGGCAAATCTTGCCTGATTTTTTAGGTGCTTCTTTTGGTTTGGGGTTAAAGTTTGGACTACCGTTATCATCATAAAATATTGATTTACAATCTGGATAACCACTACATGCCCAGTAAGGCTTTTTATTCTTGCCAGTCCGCTGTATTAAATTGTGCTTCTGGCATGTCGGACACTGAATGTCTGAGGTGATTTGCTCAGCACGCGCTTTAGGTTTCCCTCTTGCATCATCCATAATGGTATTGCAGCCTTCTTTGTAGCCAGAGCATCCCCAAAAGTAACCTTTGCCTTGCTTTTTCTTGTGCCTTACAAGCCCTTTACCACAGTTAGGGCATTCATGCGCAACCAATTGATGCGTAGTACCTTGCAGCTTTTTAAGTACATCTATATTGTCAGCAAGTGTCTTTTGAATCCCGCCAATGAAAGCGGTGTAAGTGTTTTTACCTTTGGCAACATCGGCTAAGACTTGCTCCCATTCGGCAGTGATGGTTATGTTTGAGAGTGCATCGGGTAACTGTTCAATAATTGCCTTGCCTTTAGCCGTTGATATAAGGCTTTTACCTTTTGATTCGATGTAACTGCGTGATTTTAGCGTCTCAATAATATCAGCGCGTGTTGCCTCTGTACCTATGCCTTGAACTTCTGCAAATATCTTTTTGGCTTCTTCATCGTCTATTTTGCGTCCGCAGTTTTTCATCGCAGCAATGAGTGTGGCATCGGTATAGTGGCTTGGTGGCGATGTTTTGCGGTCATGGATATTGATTGCTTCATTAATCACTGCTTTATTTTTGTCTAAAACAGGCAATTGCACATCTTTATTAGGCATATTGCTATTGTCGTCTTTTTCTTTCTTTTCTGTTTTTTGAAATAAAAACGCCTGCTTCCAGCCTAACGATAAAGGCACAACCCCTTTTGCCTTAAATTGTTCATCAACGCATGTAATCACAAGCACCGTTTCATCAAAAACATAATGCCCCATAAACTGCGCTAAATACTGCCGCACAATCAAGTCAAATACATTGCGCTCGATCTGCGTCATATTAGCAAGATTTACCTTGTCGTTATTCGTAGGGATTATCCCGTGATGTGACGACTCATTAACCTTTTTGTCATTCCAGCAGCGTGACTTAAAAGCACTGTCACAATGCGGTATTAAATCCTGATAATCACTGTTTATTGCACTTAAGTTCTGAATGATGCTATTGGCTTCTTCAAACTGAGATAGTGGCAAATATTGGCAGTCTGAACGTGGGTAAGTCGTCGCTTTGTGCGTCTCATAGAGTGCTTGTGCCGTATTGAGTACCTTTTTAGCATCATAGCCATATTTATTATTGGCTGCCTTTTGTAAGTCAGACAATGAAAAAGGCAACGGTGCCTGTTGTGATTTTTTCTGCGTGTCGTATTGCGTAATGGTGCCTTGCTGTTTAAGGCACTTTTGTTTGACGCTTTCAGCATACTTTAACTCTAAGCAACGACCTTCTTCATCACCCTTTGCATAATCAGGAACAATCCATTCACATTGAAATTGACTATTGTCCTGCTTAAAGTCAGCCGTTATCGTATAAAATGGCTTAGATACGAAATTAGCAATCTCTTTGTCACGCTCAACAATTAAGCGCAAGGTAGGGGTTTGCACACGCCCCACTGAACATACATTGCCTTGACCACCAAATAGCAGTGTTGCTGCTCTTGTGTAAGACATGCCCGTCATCCAGTCCGCACGCTGACGACCTAGACCAGCCCAAAATAAGGCTTCCGTCTCGCCGCCATCTTTAAGGTTAGATAATGCTTTTTTGATACTGGCATCATCCAGCGCAGATAACCAAAGGCGCTTTAGTGAGCCATTATAGCGAGCATTGCCTAAAATAAGACGCGCAATCAACTCACCTTCTCTATCAGCATCCGTGGCAATAACCACTTCACTGGCTTTGCCAATCCAATCTTTAACCGTTTTTAGTTGCGCCTTTGCTTTAGGGTTTGGCGACAATTTCCATTTCTCAGGAATAATCGGCAAATCGTCCATATTCCATTTTTTAAACTTTTCATCGTAAATTTCTGGGTCGGCAGGCTGTAACAAATGACCAAATCCCCATGTGACAACATCTCTTTGATTGGCAATGTAGCCATCACCCTTATTATGGCAGCCAAGTACACGCGCAATATCTCTGCCTTGGCTTGGTTTTTCCGCAATAAATACACGCATATCTCACCTACCTTTAGGTATAGCGAACAACAACACCTGTCATTGCTGCCATTGTCTCTTTAATATCAATAATCGCATTACCACCCATTGCCGCGGCTTTTTCTTTCATAATACTATATTTTGATTCTAATGATCGACTCACAAAAAAGGTGGTTTCATCTACAGAAACCTTGCCTATTGCCTCGTAGTCACGCTTTGGCTTGCCTGCCTCAAATATCTGAATATCTTTAGCATTCGTTGACGCATAGTTTTTTGTGCTTGTTTTAACACTGCTATCACTGGGCGCACCAACTATACCAAATGGATTTCCAGCACAAGCCGTTAAGCTTAAAGCTGACAAACTCAAGCTACTGAATATTAATGCGCGCTTTAATCCTTTTAAGTTTCCTTTAGCCTTCATCATCTTACTGTTTCCTTATGTTTTGTTTTGTTCTTTGTTTTTTTAATAAAGTTACTTCACTCTTTGCGTTTGCTGTTTTACTGCTTGCAAAAGCTGTAAACTCAGTGCCATTTCTTTTTCTAATTCATGCTTATAACTCAGCATGGATGCTGTTAAATAAGAGGCTTGCATCACTGCCATTTTTCGATAAATCTGTGATTTATTATCACTTTCCTGAATCTCTTTAACTGCCTTATCACTAAAATCATCAATCGCCTGATTACTCAAAGGATTATAAAGATTCTCTTTGTCGTTTTTAATGCTGTCAGTGAATACAGAAACACTTGTTTTATAGGCTTGTTCTTGAAGAACATCTGCATTTTTTAGTACATCATCTTGGCTTTGCACGCTAGGCAAAGTGGATACTGCTATGGTGCTAATATCAGTAATCTTGTGCTTGCTTGCATCATGCGCCACTTGGTAAGGGTTTTTAGAGGTTTTAATATATGTTTGTGTGTTACTGCTTAACTGACTTAATGACTGACAGGCTAAATCATTCAATGCGTTTGACAATGAATAAGCACCACATACATTAACAGGGGCAGAAGACATCGCTAACGCTTGATTAGCATTGTTAAATCTTGCCTGATTATTTCTAACAATCATGTTAGCCACGCCATTATTAAATGCACTACTGTAAATGCCACTACCTTCAACCTGTGATGTTGTATTATTCATATATGTGCCACTTAAATCCTTAAAAAGACTTGAAACATCTGTTGCCTTTTTAAGGTATTCAGTTGTTTTACTAAGGTCAAAAACTGGCACAGCCATACTTGAACTAAAAATTAGCGTTGCCAGTGTTGTGCAACTAAGTGTTGTTAAAGCACGCATAATAAAACCTAATTCAAAAAGCTTTTAATCTTATTAACCACATCATCACCACTTAAGTAATGAAGGTACTTACAGGCATCGGCTACATTAAAGTTTGGCAAGTAATCTTTTAAACTAAAATCAGGCAACCCAGATAACTGAAAATTAACACCACACAAACCATTACTGTTTTTGAGAAAATAAGGGTTATCTTCCACCTTATTGTTAAGGTTTAATGTTTGGCACACATCGGTATTAATAGTTGGCGTGTTAAAGTGGCACGTTGCACTATAACCAACACCACACATGACACTAAAAAAGAGCGTCATTGTCATTTTTTTCAATCGAATCAATTGCATACTACTTCCTTTTTGTTCTGGTCAGATCGCTCGCAATGTCTTGGTGATCTGCACAACACAACATCACTTCGCTTTAATTTGCGCTTAACTTCTCTGTAAAATGAAGCCATTGAAACGCCTGCAACATCAAGCGCCACTAAAAATACACAAAAGAAAGCCAAGACAATTTGCAACACCCACCAATGAATAACGAAAAATATTAATAATGGCGGTATAAACATCGGATTGATGCCATACACGCTTGCCCGATAATTTAATCGGTAGCCAATAAATGAACGCATTTCATGGTCATGCATAAGGCTAAATCCTAGTTATCAAAGCCAGTGTAGCCATTGCTGTTAGCATTAGCTTGAGCATCGGCTGAACCTGTTGTATTAGCGATCATTGAAAAATAGGTGCCCGCACTACCAACGATGATACCAACTACCGCAATAATCACGGCTTTCCCCGCGGACATTTTACCGCGATAATCTGTTTTCATCGTAATGATGGCTACCATTGACATGCCATAAACAAAGCCAATAATGCCAACAAGACCCGCTACCGCCCAGCCGAAAGTTTTGATACTACCAAAAATGCCCATAATCTTTTGCAGCCAAGTGGTTAAATTATCAGTGCCATCGGCTAAAGCAAATACTGGTGTACACATCACAATAAGCAAGGCGCTGAATGCTTTCGTGTACATATTGTTTAATCTGTTTTTGATTGATTTTACTTTGCTCAAAGTTTTCATTTTTTCATCCTCACATTGGTTTATTTGTTTATGTTTTTATGAACTCGTTTTTTTGTGTTTTTTATTATTTTTACTTCTTTTGACTATTTGACGCGTGAATCCTTGACCTGATTATCAAGCAGAATGTACGGCACGTTATTAATCACCAACTTATCTGGGGTTTGGTAACTGACTAAGCCGTACTTGGTATACTCGCCTGCATTAACGGTTTCATAATCTGTTTTGCCTTTATCTGTGACCTTGATGATCGCCCCATTAGGTGAGTTGCCAACATAACTAATCTGTGCCGTTGTGTTGTATCGTGTTGCATCACCCTGATCTTTTGCATTGCCGCCATAATTGCTAATTTTTAGTTGCTTAATCGCGGTGTTAAGCTCAGTAATACTTTGCTTTAAACCATTGTTATCACTGGAGCCTGTTGCACTTAAACGAGAAGATAAGTTATCGTAATTTTGCTTAATGTTGCTATTCATTGTCATGATGTTGTTATTAAGTTTCTGTGTTGCACTCATTAGCTCTTTTAAAAGGCTTTGCGTGTCAGCGCGATCATCTTGTGCTGCCTGAGCATTCGTCATAGATACATGGTTAACTTGATCAATGACGCGTTTTAAATTGCCTTGTAGCTGAGATTCCGAAACACCACCGCCACCAAACATGCCAATGAATGAAAAAAGCATTGCTGCACCTGAAAAACCAACCGCTAATTTGATTAGTAAAGCGCTTTTATCTTTTATCGAATCGTCTTCCTTAACCTCTTTTTTATTTAGTGCTGCCTTAATCTTATCTACTGTTTTTTCTGTCTGCTGCTTAGCTTGGCTTAACTCGCTATCTTTGCCATTTTTAGTATCTTTAACCTCTTTTGACTTATCGGCATCTGATGTATCCGTGGATTTCACTTGCTCATCATTGCCTTGTGATACCTCTTTAGTGTCCGCCTTACACGAACTTACGTTGCTTTGATCTTGCTGATTTTTCTTATCTTGCTTATTGTGCACGCTTTCTTCTTGCGGCTCATTCGGCTGAGTGTTTTTTGATTTACCCAGCTTTAATGATTCATTTTCTGATTGCTCGAAATCCATTATTTACCTCGCTTTATTGATTGTTCCAAAAATAATTAACTGCTTTTAATTGCCATAAACCTGTTTGTTTTTAAGTGCCAGCAATGCTGCTTGTATCGTTTCTTGTCTCAACTCAGACTGGTAGCGCATCATCGATAAATAATTATTAAAAGCCTCTAACTGTGTTAGTGAGCGCAAAACGGATGAATCAGACATGAAATCACTTGCGTCTTTTTGTGTATTAGTGATTTTTTTAATCCACTCATCGCCTTCTGGCGTGCCAAAATGATCATCAACAAATTTCTGCATAAGCTGCATCACGGATGGCTTATTGTTATCTTGACCTAATCTCAAGGCTCTTATGGTATCTAGTGAATTAGCCGCTATCGCTCGCATGGCATTGGGGCGCAGATAGTTATCAACGTAATCTAAGCCATCATCTTGGTTATTATTCGGTGGTGCCGTATCAACTTTTGCACCAATCACAATGTCATTAAAAGTTTTCGTTGATTGTGCGGTTAACGCATCATATGTATCACCTTGTGACCCCAACAGCACATCAGCTCTTACAACCAAAGGGCTAGGTGCTTGATTCTCCCCTTGCCCTGCATGTAATCTGCCTTGATCGCCCTGCTCTTGTTGCGCTATTTTTCTGGACTCATCTAAAATTGCTTTCGCGTTTGCCTGAGAGCTTGCCGATGCTGCAAGTGTTGGATTAGCTTGATTTAATAGATTGCTGGCGCGTTTTTCACTGGCAGTTGCGACACCTGATAAAAGACCACACATAGCATCATTCATGGCATCGGAGACTGAGTAAGTAGAACATGCATCACTTGATGGCTGCATTTCCTGCCTTAAATGACTGTTAAAAACATCTGATAACGCCTGATTTTGGCGCACAATTGAATTGGCAAAGCCATTATTCATTGCATCTACTTGTGCAGATTTACCCTGAATATCTGCATTAAGCTGATTCGTCCACTCTTTAATTGATTGCTTGAATTGATCAACCTCTTGCTGTGTCTGTTTTAACAGACTTAATACCGAACTAAAATCAACCACTGGATAGCCTACGGCATAGCTATTGGTTGCAATAAAACTGGTTGCTAACATCCCAGTTATAATCATTTTTTTAAGTTTAGACATCCTATATACCCCTTTAAATAACAATCTCATAGCCCATTGATTTAGAAACCATCTGAATCACTGAGCCAAAATTCCAAAGACAAATAGCAACAAAGTAATAAATAACAATTTTTGACACGCTCATCGTGCTATTGCCTGATGACAGCGCATACCATTTCCCTGTAATCCATACAAAAATGGCAAGACCTAATAGCTTTGCCAACATCATCATGGTGGTCACAACTTTAGCCACCATATTAATATCACCACCTGCCAGATTAAGTTGAGATAACACATTGATAATGTTCTCACTCATAATCCAAGGGTCAGATTGCGCTACCGTGTAGGCGTTGCCCTGAAAGGTGGTTACACTGCCCATGTCAAAATAACTAACGGCTGATACCATCACCATCGAGACAAAGAACATCATAATAATTTGACCTGTGGTGTAACTCTTAGCCCCTGAGCCATTAACCGTATGCAGTAATCTTGTGCAACTCACACAAAACAGAATCACACCAATTAATGCCGATAATGCCAATATGAAATTACGTACCGTGAGAAAATCAAACATCGACAACACCCTCTTCAACTAACTGTGCTAAGTGCTTTTCTGAACTTCTGCCATATTGCTCAACACAAGTTTGAACGGCTTGCGTGAGGTTATCTCGGTGAGCAATCAGATAGTCCTGAACTTCTGGCGTAAAAATAAGATATTCACGCAACGCAACTCGTTTACCATCTTTGCGCTTAATGAGCTTTTGAAAAATGGCAATACCAATACTTTCAAGCAAGCGTTTCATCTCACCATCGGTGCGAAGATTAGCAGGCACAAGATCAACCATGCGTGTGACAATCTGCGCCACTGAATTAGCGTGTATTGTAGTGATTGCTACATGCCCTGTGTTCGATGCTTGCAGTATCGCTTCCAGTGTTTCATAGTCGCGTGTTTCACCAATATTGATAATGTGCGGCTTCTTACGCATAAAGCTACGTATGGCATTAGAGAAAACATCAAAACCTTTGCCCTGTTCAAACTGCCGCACAATAGATCGACCTTCGTTGATTTCATTGTAGGAATACTCAACAGGTGCTTCTGCGGTATAAATAACCGTGCCATGTGTTTTAAGCGGTGAATCTTCAACCGCATACGTAATTAAAGAAGCAATAGACGTTGATTTTCCCGACCCTGTGGAGCCTGCAATAATAAATAACTTACCTTTGGTTAAAGCATCATTATTACTGCACATCGCAATAAATCCATCAATCAGCACTTTATCCATGCCGATATCCTGTAATCTTGGTGGGCGTGCAGGTAATGGGCGCATGACGATTAAAATACCCTGAATATCCTTTGCCATAGATACACGGTAACGGTAAGTTTTGTTATCTGCTTTAAACTGATATGAGCAATCAACATCTTCTGCAACAAGCTTTGTTGAGATACCAGAGCCACCATAAAGCAGCTCAGCAATTTGCGTGACATAACCTCGCGGCAAATCAAACTCAGTTAACGCTTCAAGCGTATTATGGATATCACCACGTATTTGACGCTGAGTGATAATGTAAAAATCAGAAACACCCAGATCAGTGCCATGCTGTAACAGCCGATTAAAATGATCTTGATCAACAATCTCATGCTGCTCCATCGGCAAGATATAGTGGCTACTTTGATGATTCTCAATAGCCTGAGCGTCCAACACAGCATTACTCATTACTTAAATCCTTTTGATTTAAAAACTGCCAGTTGTTTTTAGGATTAGTCACCAGTTTTGCATTCGCACTAATGCGATAGGTTGACTGATTCACCGACATTGCCTGATCATCACCCACAATTGC